>NZ_JBEZNQ010000057.1:0-52085 GCF_040653315.1 Streptomyces sp. NPDC047981
GCGGTCGCCTACCAGCACGTGCGGGAAGAGCCTCAGCCGCCGAGCAACTTCGACCCCGAGATCACGCCCAACATGGACGCCATCGTCCTGAAGGCGCTGGTCAAGGACCCCGACTACCGCTACCAGTCCGCCGACGAGATGCGCGCCGACATCGAGGCCTGCCTCGACGGCCAGCCCGTCGCGGCAGCCGCGGCGATGGGCGCGGTGGCGTACGGCGGCGGTTACGGCAACGGCTACGGCGGCTACGCCCCCGAGGACCAGCCGACGACCGCCCTGCGCCAGGCCGACCCGGCCGGCCAGACCTCCATGCTCCCGCCGATCAACCCGGACGACGGCGGCTACGGCTACGACGACCGCCCGGACCGCCGCCGCCAGAAGAAGTCGAACACCTCGACGATCCTGCTGGTGCTCGCGGGCATCCTGGTGCTGGTCGGCGCGATCCTCATCGGCCGCTCGATCTTCGACACGAAGGAAGAGCCGCAGCAGGTGACGATCCCGTCGCTGGTCGGGCACACCCTCAAGGAGGCCGAGGGCTCGGCGAAGAACGCCGGGGTCAAGGTCACCCAGTCGGGTTCCGAGCGGTGCGAGCAGCCGAAGGGCAAGATCTGCAGCCAGACGCCGGCGGCGGACGGCGTGGCGAAGATGACCGTCGGCGAGACGATCTCGGTCGTCGTCTCCGAGGGCGCGCCGCAGATCGAGGTCCCGGACGTGGTCGAAAAGTCCCAGGAGACCGCTGAGAAGAACCTGAAGGACAAGGGCTTCAAGGTCGTCGTCGAGCAGGAGGAGTCCGACGAGGACCCGGGCACGGTCCTGCGCCAGGACCCCGCGGGCGGCTCGAAGGCGGAACAGAACTCGCCCGTGAAGATCGTCGTGGCCAAGCAGGAGAAGTCGCAGCTGCCGGACGTCACGGGCCGTGAGGTCAACCAGGCCATCCAGCAGCTCAACCAGCTCGGCTTCACCAACATCGCCCAGCAGCAGGAAGACTCCCAGCAGCCGGCCGGTACGGTCACCGGGATGACTCCGAGCGGTGGCACGAACCAGCCGAAGGACGTCCAGATCACGCTGAAGGTCTCCAAGGGCCCGCAGCAGACGCAGACGACGATCCCCGCGGGTCTCTCGGGCAAGACGTTCGACGAGGTGAAGGCGCAGCTGGAGGCCCTCGGCCTGGTCGTGCAGCAGCAGGGCTCGAACAGCGGCGACGCCAGGGTCTTCGGCACCAACCCGCCGGAGGGCAGCCCGATCACCACCGGCCAGACGGTCACCGTCTTCACGGCGGGCGGCAACAACAACGGCGGCAACAACGGCGGCTTCTTCGACTAGCAGCCGCACCGACGCGCCACGCACGCGAAGAGCCCCGGCATCCAGGAGGATGCCGGGGCTCTTCGCTGTCCGGTGCGGCTACCGCAGCTCCGCCGGGGGCGTGCGCTCGGCGTTGACCTTCTCGGTGCGGACCAGTTCGCCCCAGACGATGTAGCGGAAGTCCGAGGTGTACATCGGCGTGCACGTCGTCAGCGTGATGTAGCGGCCCGGCTTCGCCTTGCCCGATTCCTTCGGGACCGGCTGGAGGACGGCCACGTTGTACTTCGTCGTCTCCGGGAGGCTCTTGTAGACCTTGTAGACGTACCAGGTGTCCTTGGACTCGAAGACGATCGAGTCGCCGTTCTTCAACTTGTGGATGTTGTGGAACTTCGCCCCGTGCCCGTCGCGGTGCGCGGCCAGGGTGAAGTTGCCCTGCTTGTCCTGCGGGAGGGCGGACTTGACCGGGTCGGTGTAGTAGCCGGCGACGCCGTTGTTGAGCGTCTTGCTGTCGGTGCCCTTCTTGACGAGTATCTCGCCGGCGCCCATCTTCGGGACGTGCAGGAAGCCGATGCCGTCCTTGGTGTCCAGGGCGCCGGGGCCCGACGCGGCCCAGTTGTCGCGGACCTGGTTGCCGTCCTTGTCGGCGGCGCGGTCGGCCAGGACGTTCGTCCACCACAGCGAGTAGACGACGAAGAGACCGAGCACCAGGCCCGCGGTGATGAGGAGTTCGCCGAAGACACTGATGACTCCGGCGATCCAGTTGCGCGCACGTGCCACTGCGTCGTCCCGTCCTGAGGTGTGGTTCGTGGGTTCCGTAGGGGGTCAGCCTACGAGCGCGTCCGGTTTCCCCTTGCTGCGCGGGCGTTCCTCGACCATCTTGCCCCACACGATCATCCGGTACGTACTGGTGAATTCGGGCGTGCACGTGGTCAGCGTGATGTAGCGGCCCGGCTCCTTGAAGCCCGACTGCTTGGGCACGGGGTCGATCACCGAGACGTTGGACGGGGCCGTCTGCGGCAGGATGCTCGCCATCTCGTACGTGTAGTACGCGTCCTGCGTCTCCACGACGATCGGGTCGCCGGGCTCCAACCGGTTGATGTACCGGAAGGGTTCGCCGTGGGTGTTGCGGTGTCCGGCCACCGCGAAGTTGCCCTGCTTGTCGGCGGGCATCGCCGTCTTCAGACTGCCCTCGCTGTAGTGGCCGACCATGCCCCGGTCCAGGACCTTGGGCTTGTCGATGCCCTCGGCGACGGGGACGACCACGTCCAGTTTGGGGATGTACATGATGGCGAAGCCCTGTCCCGGCTCGAACGCTCCCGGCGCCCTGCCCTTGGACCAGGCGTCCTCGATCTGTCCCTTGGCCTTGTTCGCCTGCTGATCGGCGCGGACGTTCGTCCACCACAGCTGGTAGGTGACGAACAGCAGCATGACGACGCCGAAGGTGATGAACAGCTCGCCCACGAACCGGCTGGCGACGACGCCGACGCTGTCCTTCGCCGCGCGCGCCGCGCGGCGGGCCTCGACGCGGGACATCGGCTGGGCGGGAGTCTCGGAGGCCTGCGCGGGGGCTCCCTTGCGGCCCTTGCCCTTCGCGGCGCGCCTGCGTTCCGCCCTGCCGGGGCCGGGAAGCGGCGTCACGGCCGTCTCAGGCGCCTCGGCGGGCTCCACGGTCCGCAGACCCATCGTCTCGTCCCGAGGCGCGTACGCGGCCTCGTAGGGCTCCTCGGGGGACGGCTCGTACGGGCGCTCCGTCGCCGGCGCCGGCGACGGCACCGGTTCTGGTGTCGGCTCGTACGCGTACTCCTGCTGGTACGGGTACGCCGGCTGCTCGTGCGCCTGCTGTTCGTACGCCGGTATCGCCTCCTGCTCGTCCTCCGGCAGGTTCGTCGCCCGGAACCACGGCGACCCCGTCGTCACGCGACGGCCTTGCCCACCACCGGCGCGAGCCCCGCCGACCGGCCCACCGCCCCCTTGTCGCCGCACCGCTCCAGCCAGTTGGCGAGCATCAGGTGGCCGTGCTCCGTGAGCACCGACTCGGGGTGGAACTGGACGCCCTCGACGTCCCGTTCGCGGTGGCGCAGGCCCATGATGATGCCGTCCTGCGTGCGGGCCGTGACCTCGAGCTCGGCCGGCAGCGCCGCGGGTTCGGCGGCCAGCGAGTGGTAGCGCGTCGCGGTGAACGGCGACGGCAGGCCGGCGAAGACGCCCTGGCCCTCGTGCGTGACGAGCGAGGTCTTGCCGTGCAGCAGCTCGGGGGCGCGGTCGACGACACCGCCGTACGCCACGGCCATCGACTGCATGCCCAGGCAGACGCCGAAGACGGGCACCCCGGTGTCGGCGCAGTGGCGCACCATGTCGATGCAGACACCGGCCTGTTCGGGCGCGCCCGGTCCGGGTGAGAGCAGGACGCCGTCGAAGCCGTCCTGCGCGTGGCTCAGCTCGACCTCGTCGTTGCGCAGCACTTCGCACTCGGCGCCGAGCTGGTAGAGGTACTGGACGAGGTTGAAGACGAAGCTGTCGTAGTTGTCGACGACGAGAATCCGCGCGCTCACTGGCCGTCCACCGTCACATCGTTGAACGGAAGCAGAGGCTCCGCCCAGGGGAACACGTACTGGAAGAGGGCGTAGACGACCCCCAGGACGAGGACGAGCGAGATGAGGGCCCGTACCCACGCGTTGCCCGGCAGATGCCGCCAGATCCAGCCGTACATGACGTCCGCTGCCCCTTCCGTTCGTTACGGGCACCAGAGTACGGGTCGATGGATCGTTGAGGGGTCAGCCCGTCAAAGCCGGTGGCTTGCCCTGCGTCACAGGCTGGGTGGCGTCGAGGTGCGCCCAGGCGATCAGCCGGTGGCTGCTGCCCCACTCCGGCTCGCAGGTGGTGAGGGTGAGGTAGCGGCCCGGGCCGTCGAAGCCGGACTTGCGGGGCACGGGGTCGATCACGCCGATGTCGGTGGGGACGGTGCGGAGCGGGGCGCGGGCGATGCGGTACGTGTACCAGGTGGTGCCGTCGGTGAGGACGACCGCGTCACCCGGCCGCAGCCGGGGAAAGTCCTTGAACGGATCTCCGTACGTGCGCCGGTGGCCGGCGACGGAGAAGTTGCCGGTCTGGCCGAGGCGGGCGGTGGCGGCGTAGTGGCCGAGGCCCTTCTTGAGGACGCCGGGGGACGTGCCCTCCAGGACGGGCCACTCCCAGTCCTTGCCGAGGCGCGGGACGTACATGACGGCGATGCCGCGGCCGGCCCGGTACGGCTCGGGGGGCGGCGCGGCCGTGACGGTCTCGGCGACGGGCCGGTCCACCCATTCCCGCTCCAGGGTGTCGATCTGCCCGGCCGTGGCGCTCTGGGCCTGGACGCCGGTCCAGTACATGACGTACACGACGAAGAGGACGATCAGGGTCCCGACGGTGAGGCACAGCTCGCTGAACGTCCGGACGATCAGTCGCACCGTCACCGGCCGGCCTCCCCGCAGTCGGCTCGCCAGCTCGTCGGCTGATCAGCTCATCAGCTCGCAGGCTTCGCGTAGTGGAGATCCACTGTGCCCGAGTAGCCGGGAAGAGTCACCGCCCTGTGCTCGTCGACTTTCCAGCCGAGGCCGTAGGCCTTCACGTACAGCTTGTAGTTCTGCACGGCCGGGGAGTCGGCGAGCGCCTTGGCCAGCTTTCCCCGGTCACCCACTGCGGTGATCTTGTAGGGGGGTGAGTAGACCCGGCCCTGGAGGATCAGGGTGTTGCCCACGCAGCGGACGGCGCTGGTCGAGATGAGCCGCTGGTCCATGACCTTGATGCCCTGGGCGCCGCCCTGCCAGAGCGCGTTCACGACCGCCTGGAGGTCCTGCTGGTGGATGACCAGGTCGTTGGCCTGCGGCTCGGGGTAGCCGGGGGCCGCCTGGGCGTTCGGCGGGGCGTCGTTCAGGGTGACGGTCAGGCCGGGCCCGGAGGTCTCGGTGGTACCGGCGGCGGCCTCCAGGGCGCGCAGCCGGGCGTCCTCCGCGCGCGTGGAGCCGTCGTCGCGGGCGGCGAGGCCGTCGACCTGGGCGCGGAGGGCGGCGGTGGACTCGTCCAGTCCCGCGTTCTTGTGGCTGCGTTCCTCGATCAGGTCGGAGAGCCGCAGCAGCGACGCGTCCGTCCGGATGTTCGTACCCTTGGCGGTGTTGAAGCTGGTCACGAAGATCAGCCCGGCGAGGGCGAAGACGGCAGCGGTCAGCACCCGGACGGGGCGCCACCTGGTGGGTCGGCCCGGCCCGGGGGAAGAGTCGGCAGAATTGCTCAACGTACCCTGATCCCCTTCGGTGCCGTGGAAGCACTACGCTAACGGACGCCCGGGGGACGCAGTGGTCGTCCCTATGTCACCCAGCCGTCCCACCCCGGCGCCAGCCACAGTTCCCTGCGCGGTCACGCAGCGCATCGACAGGAGAGTCCCTCGTGCCGAAGTCACGTATCCGCAAGAAGGCCGACTTCACGCCCCCGCCCGCCAAGCAGGCCACCAACATCAAGCTGACCAATCGCAGCTGGGTGGCACCGGTGATGCTGGCGCTGTTCCTGATCGGGCTCGTGTGGATCGTGGTCTTCTACGTCACCGACGGCACGCTGCCGGTGAAGTCCATCAACAACTGGAACATCGTGGTGGGCTTCGGCTTCATCGCGGCCGGGTTCGGCGTCTCCACGCAGTGGAAGTAGCGGGCGCCCGACGCGCCCGTCAAGCCTTGCCCTGAACTTATCCACAGCGTTGTGCACAGCACTGGATAACTTACGAAGATCTGTGGATAACTCGTACCGGGTTGACGCCGGTGTGACTGCGGCAACGCCGCCCCACACCCACCACACCCCCTGCTCCCGCTGGAAAAGACCAGCTCAGGAGCGGGGGGTGCGGTCGTTCCGGACGAGGTGCACAAGATCCACCACGCGCTGTGGATAACTCTGGGGAAAGCTTTGCAAGAAGCTCGTCCACAGCCCTAGGCGCTCAGGTGAGCACACCCGATCGGTCAGGTGAGGACAGCCGAGCGGACCAGGACCATGACCAGGTCGATCAGGAGCACCAGTCCACAGGCCCCGTACTGCACGAGGTTCCGCCGGTCCCTCGGCGCGTGCAGCAGACCGTAGGTCACGAGCGCGCCGCCGACGAGGCCGCCGATGTGGGCCTCCCAGGAGATTCCGGGGCGGGTGAAGGTCAGCAGCAGGGAGAGGGCGACGAACAGGGCGACCGGCCGCATGTCGTACCGCTGCCGCCGGGTGAGCACCGCCCAGGCGCCGATCAGGCCGAAGACGATGCCGGAGGCGCCGAGGGAGGGCTGGTTCGAAGGCGCGATCACATAGGCGAGGGCGGAGCCCGAGAGTCCGGAGAGCAGACAGAGCGCGGTGTACCGGATCCGGCCGAGCTCCGGTTCGACGATGCCGCCGATGACCCAGAGTCCGAGCATGTTGAAGACGAAGTGCGCGACCTCCTCATGGAGGAAGGTCGAGGTCAGCAGCCGGTACCACTCGCCGTCCGCGACGCCGACCAGCTCGCCGAGCTGCGGGCTGTAGGCGTAGCCGATCAGCGACAGCTCGTCCAGGACCCGGTCGCCGGCGGTGTGGACGACGATGAAGAGGGCCAGGTTGATCGCGATGAGGATCTTGGTGACCAGACGCCCGTCCGACGCGATCCGGCCGCCCGCGAGCGTACGGGGCTGATTGGCGTCGGGGGCGTGGCCCGTGCCGGAGCCGTTGCGCACACAGTCGGGGCACTGGAAACCGACCGACGCCGAGACCATGCACTGCGGGCAGATCGGCTTGTCGCAGCGGGTGCAGCGGATGCCTGTCTCGACGTCCGGGTGGCGGTAACAGTGCGGCAGGCCGGACTGCGGCTCCATGGAGGTCCCTCCCGAGGAGATGGGGGCGGCGCGGCGAGGAAGCGCCCCGCCCTACCTGTACGGACGGGTGGGGCGGAATGGTTCCCCGGTGGGCGCGTCAGCGGGCCGACGCGTCAGCGGGCCGACGGGTCGGCGGCGGGCGGGCGCGTCTCGATGACGACCGACTCCAGGACCACGTCGTTGAGCGGCCGCTTCGTGTTCGGGTTGACCGGGACCGAGGCGATCGTGTCGACGACCTTCCGGCTCTTCGCGCCGACGACCTCGCCGAAGATCGTGCGCTTGCGGTTCAGCCAGGTCGTCGCGCCGACGGTGATGAAGAACTGCGAGCCGTTCGTGCCGGGGCCCGCGCTGGCCATGGCCAGCAGGTAGGGCCGGTCGAAGTAGAGCTCGGGATGGAACTCGTCGTCGAACCCGTACCCGGGACCGCCCGTGCCGTTCCCCAGCGGGTCCCCGCCCTGGATCATGAAACCCTCGATGACCTGGTGGAAGACGGTGCCGTCGTACAGCGGGTCGGCGGCGACCCTGCCGGTCGCCGGGTGCGTCCACTCCCGCTCGCCGCGGGCGAGCTCGGTGAAGTTACGGACCGTGTGGGGCGCGTGCTCCGGCAGCAGCCGGATCTCGATGTCACCCCGGCTGGTCCTGAGAGTGGCGTAGAGCTGATCGGCCACGGTCCGCCTTCCCGTCTGTCTGCCCACTGACGCGCATCGCATCCTCGCACGGAAGGCCGGAAGCGTCGTGAGTAGTCGTGCCTATGCCCCGGATGCCCGCCCCGCATGCCGGACCGCGATCGGACAGGCATGATTTCGAAAAGGGTGGAAAGGCGAAAAACCGACACCACCACCGAGTAGGAGGATCCCGTGACCCGGATGGACAGCGTGCGCGCCGCGGCCGATTCGGCCAAGGACAGCTACCTGCACGCCGCGGAAGTGGTGGCGCCCTATGCGGAGTCGGCCAAGGAGCAGGCCGCTCAGTACGCCGGCGCTGCCAAGGACCAGGCCGCGCGCTATGCGCACGACGCACGTGTCCGGCTCGCGCCGAAAGTCTCGAAGGCCGCTACGCAGGCCCGTGTTCAAGCTCGTGTGCAGTACGACGCCCATGTGGCGCCCCATGTACCGCCCCGGGTCGACGACGCCGCGCACCGTGCCGCGCTGATGACCCGCAAGGCCGCCCGTCAGGCGGCCGACTACACCAAACCACGTGTGGAACACGCGGTCGCCGCTACCGGTCCCGTTCTCGACGAGGCCGGATCGCGCTCGGTGGCCGCCTGGGCCGCGCTGCGCGGTCAGGTGACACCGAAGGAGATCGAGAAGCTCGTGCGCAAGCACGAGCGCCGTGTCAGGGCCGGTCGTCTCGCCAAGGGCCTGGTGGTCCTCGGCGTGGTGGCCGCCGGCGTCTTCTGTGCGTGGAAGTGGTGGGACAAGCAGGCCAACCCGGACTGGCTGGTCGAACCGCCCGCTCCTACCGAGGTCGATGAGGGTGTCACGGAACCGTCGTCCCGGACCTCGCCGCTGTCGTCCGTCGACGGCAGTGGGGCTCTCGATCCCGAGGTGGAGGCCAAGGAGGCCGAAGCCGAGGCTGAAGCCGAGGCCGATGCGGAAGGGGACACGGGGCGCGACGAGCGTCGCTGACCGTGGGCTGCCCCCGCGATCGGGTCCGTCGGGGCCTTCAGGGCTTCGAGGCGTTCCGGGCGCTCGGGTGGCGTGCGGCGGTGAACGTGGGGAGGAACGAATCGACTCCCCACGTGCTACGCCGCCGCGGCGAGCGCCAGGCCCGACAGCTCCGTCTGGTCCGCGAGCGTCGTCTCGGTCGGGGCGTCACCGCGCAGGTGGCGTACGGAGGGCGAGGAGTTGTGGGCCTCGGCGCCGATGCGCTGCTTGATCGTGGGCGGCAGCGAGCGCTCGCGGACCGTGGTGGGCCACTGATAGGCCGACCTCTGCGCCGGTACGGAGGCGGTGGTGCGCGCTCCGGCGGGGGCGGGCGCGGCGGCCGGCTCCTCCGGAAGCTGGACGGCGGGAGCCTGCGCGGCGGTGGCGGTGGACGCCAGGCCGACGGAGGCGAGCAGGGCGAAGAGTACGGAGATGAAGGCGGTCCAGAACTGCTTGACCTTGGCGGTGGCCATGGCCCCTCGCTTTCGTCGTGTGGTGCTCGGGACGTTCATGAAGTTCGTGATGTTCGTGGAGTTCGTCAGGTTCTCGGATGGTTCATTTCGGATTGCGCGTTTTTCGTACATTCCTCATGATGGGGACGCGGCTCCGGATTGCCCGGAACGACGCCGTCACCGCGCAGTTCTTCGGATGAACACCACTCGTCCGGCTCAACGCGCGCCGACCGGCTCCCCCGTGGCCCGCGCGGCCGACGCCTGCGTACGGGCCCGCTCGGCCCACCGCACGGCGGGCCCGGTGAGGGCCGCGGTCAGCAGGAAGATCCCGCCGAGCACCAGCCAGCCGGGCGCGCCCCAGGTGACCAGGAGCGCCGTGACAAGGAGCGGGCCGAGGGTCCGCGCGACGGGGACACCGGTGCCGTAGAAGCCCTGGTACTGGCCGATCCGGCCGGCGGGCGCGAGGGCGAAGCCGATCTGCCAGGAGCCCGCGGAGTGGCGCATCTCGGCGACCACCTGGAGCGCCGCACCCAGCACGAGGACGGCGACGGTCGTCCACGGTCCGAGGCCGACGGCGGTCACCGCGAAGACGGCGCACGAGGCGAGCATGACGACACCGGCACGGCCCACCGCGCGCGTGGCCTCGGGAAGGCCGGTCACCTTCCGCGCCGTCCGCACCTGGAAGAGCATCACGACCCCGGTGTTGAGGACGAAGAGCGCCGACACGGTCCAGCCCGGCGCGGAGGTGCGCTGCACGATCCACAGCGGCAGCGCGAGGCTGAGCAGCGGCAGCCGCAGCAGCATCAGGGCGTTGAGGAGGGTGAGCAGCGCGTACGGGCGGTCGCGGAGCACCGCGAGGCGCGGCTCGCCGACGGCGGTCGCCGGGGCGGGGGCGACGGCGGGCAGTTGGCGCAGCAGCAGGGCGCAGACGAGGAAACCGGCCGCGTCCAGGGCGAAGACGGAGAGGTACGCGGTACGGGTGCCGGCGTGCAGGGCGAGCCCGCCGAGACCGGCGCCGACCGCGAGCCCCGCGTTGAGGGTGGACTGCAGCCTGGCCAGTACCTCCGTACGGGCCGCGGGCTCGACGAGGCCCGCGAGCAGCGCCTGCCGGGCGGCGGCGAGGCCGCTCTGGGCGGTGGCGTACACCGCGGCGGCGACCAGGAACGGCACGAAGGAGCGGATGAGGAGGAACGAGCCGACGGCCGCCGCCGTGGCGAGGGCGAGCAGGACGGCGGTGGTGCGGGGCCCGCGTCGGTCGGCGAGGTGGCCCAGCCAGACTCCCGCGACCGAGCCGACGGCCCAGGCGAGGGTCAGACCGATGCCGATGCGGGCGGCGGACAGGCCGACGATCTGGCTGAAGTAGAGGGCGGACGTCACGTAGAAGGCGCCGTCGCCGATCGCGTTGCTCAACTGGGCGAGAAGCAGCGCGCGGGGAGCCCTGGATGCCGGCTGTACCACGGAGTCGGTGTTCGCCATGGACACGACGTTACGGTCCGGTGGCCCAGGGCAGGAGGTCCAATCAGGGCCCGCGATCGTGGGCCAATCGGCACGGTCCCGCAGACTCGGCCGGACGGCCCACCGGGCAGCTGGACGCCGCCACCGGACGGGAACGGGGGCACCCCGCCGAGCCGACCCCCTCACATCCGCCCGGACCCCGGGCGTACCGCCCCGACACCCACGTGCCGCGCACGCAAAACACCCCTCCCGGCCCACGTTTCCGCAGGTCGAGAGGGGTGTGAGAAGTGGAGCCTAGGGGAGTCGAACCCCTGACATCTGCCATGCAAAGACAGCGCTCTACCAACTGAGCTAAGGCCCCGGAACGAGAACAGAGTACCGGGTCACCCCCTCATTCCCGCAAAAGGATTGGGACTCCCGGTCGGCGACCACGCTCCGTAAGATGCTGACCGAGGTTCGCAGTGGCGAACCTAAGGGATGGGGAGAAGAAGTAATGGACGCAGTGCAGCAAGAAGCCACGGCTAGAGCCCGCGAGCTTCAGCGCAGTTGGTACGGAGAGCCGCTGGGGGCGCTCTTCCGTCGGCTGATCGACGATCTCGGCCTCAACCAGGCCCGTCTCGCCGCTGTACTCGGACTGTCGGCGCCCATGCTCTCCCAGCTGATGAGCGGTCAGCGGGCCAAGATCGGCAACCCGGCCGTCGTCCAGCGCGTCCAGGCCCTGCAGGAGCTCGCCGGCCAGGTCGCCGACGGCAGCGTCAGCGCGGCCGAGGCCACCGACCGGATGGACGAGATCAAGAAGTCCCAGGGCGGCTCGGTGCTCACCGGCACCAGCCAGACCACGACCAGCTCGGGCGCGCCGACCGTGCGCCGGGTGGTGCGCGAGATCCAGTCGCTGCTGCGCTCGGTCGCGGCGGCCGGCGACATCATCGACGCGGCCGACTCTCTCGCCCCCGCCCACCCCGAACTGGCAGAGTTCCTCCGGGTGTACGGCGCCGGGCGCACCGCCGACGCGGTCGCGCACTACGAGTCGCACCAGAACTGACGCAGAGCAGCCCGTCCGGCAGCCGGTGCCGGACGGACGAGGCATGACGGGGAGCGGGCGCAGCGCGATGGGTGAGGTCTTCGCTGGACGGTACGAACTGGTCGACCCGATCGGACGGGGTGGTGTCGGGGCGGTCTGGCGGGCCTGGGACCACCGACGCCGCCGGTATGTGGCGGCCAAGGTGCTCCAGCAGAGCGACGCCCACACGCTGCTCCGCTTCGTCCGCGAGCAGGCGCTCCGGATCGACCACCCGCACGTCCTCGCCCCGGCCAGCTGGGCCGCCGACGACGACAAGGTGCTGTTCACCATGGACCTGGTGGCCGGCGGGTCGCTGGCCCACGTCATAGGCGACTACGGCCCACTGCCGCCGCGCTTCGTCTGCACCCTGCTGGACCAGTTGCTCGCCGGACTTGCCGCGGTGCACGCGGAGGGGGTCGTGCACCGCGACATCAAGCCGGCGAACATCCTGCTCGACGTCACCGGAACCGGGCGGCCGCATCTGCGGCTGTCCGACTTCGGCATCTCGATGCGCAAGGGCGAGCCCCGCCTGACGGAGACCAACTACGTCGTGGGAACGCCCGGTTACTTCGCGCCCGAGCAGATGCTCGGCGCGGAGCCGGACTTCCCGGCCGACCTCTTCGCCGTCGGCCTGGTCGCGCTCTATCTGCTCCAGGGCCAGAAGCCCGACTCCCGCGCCCTGATCGAGTACTTCATGGCGCACGGGACGCCGGGGGCCCCGGAGGGGATCCCCGAACCCCTCTGGCAGGTGCTGGCCGGTCTGCTCCAGCCGGACCCGGAGGCCCGCTTCAAGACGGCCACGGGCGTGCGCAAGGCACTGACCACGGCCATCGAGATGCTGCCCGATCCCCGCCCGGACGAGGAGCCGGTCGAGGTCTTCGACCAGATCGGCCCGCTGCCCGCCGGCTTCGGCCCCGACGGCCCCGCGTCCCCGGGCGGCCGGCCCGCGAACGCCTCCGCTCCCGTCGACGTACCGCCGCAGGCGGAGCACGGCCAGGCCCCGCCGCAACAGGCCCATCCACACCACGCCCAGTCCCAGCAGGCTCAGTCCCACCAGGCCCAGCCCCAGCAGGCCCAGCCGCAGGCGCCTCTGCCGAGCCCCTCCGAGACGGGCAGCTTCCATCTGCCCCCGCCGCCCCCACAGGCGGTCCCCACGTCCTCCGCGCACGCGGCCTCCCCCCTTCCCGCCGCCGCCCCGGACTTCGCCCAGGCCCCCACGGCCGCGGTGCCGTTCAACCACGCCTCTACCGTTCAATACACCGCTCAGGCCGGACAGGTTCCCACCCAGGTGCCGTCCGCCGTCGCGGTGTCCGCCGCGGCCCCGCTCCCGGCAAAGCGACCGGGACCGCCCCCGAAGGTCGCGGTCCCGGTGCTGTTCCTCGCGCTGGTCTGCTTCGCGGTCGGCATCTGGGCGCTCACCCAGACCTGACCGCCCGGCCGCCTCCGCTCCTACCGGGCGGCAGGCGGCCCGAACTGCGGCGGACCACCCTGAGGTCCGCCCTGCGGTCCGCCCCGCACCGCCTCCCTCGCCGCCCGTCGCCGCCCCGCGAGGGTCCAGACGCCGAGCCCGACGAGCAGCACCGTGCCGGCGCCGAGTCCGGCCGCCGCGACCAGGACCATGCCGTCGTTCCGGGCCGCCTCGGCGCCGCTCGCGCCGTTGGCGGCCGCGTCCCGGTCGTCGTCGGTGACCTTGAAGGGCCCGGCGTCACCGTCGTAGGCGGGGCCCTGCTTCGCCGTGCGGGTGACGTTCACCCGCAGGGTCAGCGGTACCGGCTTGTCCCCGTACTCCTTGACGATCTCCGGGCTGAGCGTCGCCGTCAGGTAGTACCAGCCCGCGAAACGCAGGGCGTTGGTGTCGCTGCTGGAGGAGAAGCGGTTCTCGAAGGCGACCGGCCGCTGCGCGTCGAGCGCCACCGTCGCCGGCTTGCCGTCGTAGCTGGCGGTGTTCTGGTCGACATGGCCGCGGGCCGGGTTGTCGAGCGAGAGCACCAGCGCGTTCGGGACGTACCCGGTGGCGCCGGTGGGGCTGCTGCCGAGTTCCGCGCTGGCGAAGATCTGCTGCCCCCAGTCGACGGGCACCCGGTAGAACAGCGTCTGGCCGGGCTTGATGTCGGCGCGCCACTCACCCTGCCGCAGCGAGGTGGCGTCGTGGAAGCCCGCCCCGCCCTGCCGCTTCTGTGGGCCGCCGGCCGGCGGCGCGGGGGTGGAGGAGGGCCAGTTCTCGGGCAGTTCGGTGGGCCCGGTCTGCTTCACGCCCGGCTCGGGGACGTACCGGATCTCCAGTTCCCAGTCGTCGGGCGTGGAGACGGCCTTGGAGGTCCGCTCGACCAGCACGTAGTAGGCGCCGGCCTGCTGGCAGGTGGAGCTGTCGGGCTCGATCGTGCGGTGGGCGTAGGCGGTGATCGGCCGGGGGTACGAGGCGGACTCGAAGGAGGAGTCCTGGTAGCCGCACTGGGCGCCCGAGCCGTCCTGCAGGGTCACCTTGACGCCGTCGCCGTACTCCGCCTTGCCGCCGGGCTTGGGCACCGCGACCACGGAGACGTACGCGTTCTTCTTGTCGTCGAGGTCGACCCGGTAGTAGAGCTTGCCGTCCTTCTTGATGCTGTCGCGGTAGCTCTGCCCCGCCTTCAACTGCCGTGCGTCCAGGCTGGAAGCGGCGCCCTTGATCGGCTGGGCGGCCCCGTCGAACCCGTACGGGTCCCCGGCCGCCCACGCCGTGCCCGCGGGCAGCACCGCCGCCGTGACCACGGCCGCGCACACCGCCCCCACCAGGCGCCGACCCGCACCCTGCCCCGCGCGCCGCGTACCCACGCCCGGCGTCCTCACGCGCTGCGTCTTCACGCGCCTCTCCTCGTGTCCGTCACTGTCCCGCTCCCGCCCCGTACGCGCCGCGTTCGCCGCGCTCGCCGCACGAGGAGGACGGCCCCCGCGATCAGCAGGACGGCCGCGCCGCCCGCTCCGGCGGTCCGGGCGACGGTCCATCCTGCCCCGCCCGTCCCTCCGCTGTCTGCGCGCGCGGCGCTTTCGCCCCGCTTGTCGGGGTTGCCCGCCGCCACCGGAGCCGCGCCGTGCTCGGGCCCCGACAGCTCCTCGCCGAGCACCGCGATCCGCAGGACCATCGCGATGCGCGGGTTCTCGGCGATCTCCGCCGTCCGCGCGCCCAGGGTGACGGCGATGTAGAAGCCGCCCGTGGTGTGCACGGGTACGACGTTGGGGTGGTGCTCGTAGCGGTTGGTCCAGGCGACCGGCACCGTCCCCATGCCCAGCGCGGCGGGACGGCCGTCGTACGTGGTCCGGGAGCTGAACTCGCCCGTACCGCCGCCCACGGGGTGCCGGGCCGGGGTGTAGACCTGCGTGCCGCCGTACGAGTTCACCGAGGAGGACCCGTCGACCGTCGGCTCGTTGGCGAACTCGACGCCGTAGCGCAGCTGTTGTCCCCAGCCGACCGGCACCTTGTACCAGCGCGTCTGGGAGGGCAGCAGCCGGTCCCGCCACACACCCCGCCCCAGCTCACGGGCGTCGTTGAAGCCGGTCCCGCCCCTGACCTCACGGGGGTCTCCGGTGGGCAGGGCGGCGTCCTTGCCGCCGATGCCGTACTCCGGCCGGGACTCCGCCGGGACCGCGCCGGCCGTCAGCGGCGCCTCGACGCCGAGGACCAGTTCCAGCGGCCAGCGGGCCGCGTCGGACGCGGGCTTGCTCCGCCGCTCGACCACGAACCAGTAGCGCCCCGCGTTGTCACAGGTCGAGTACCGCTTCTCGGTCGGGATGCGGGCGACCGCCGAGGTCAGCGGGACGGCTCCCTCGTCCTGGTGGAACAGCTCGCTGTTGGTCGCGCAGGTGCCCTCGCCGCTGACGGAGGCGTACACGAGGCTGGTGGCCAGCGCGTCGACCGTGTCCACCACCGCGCCCGCCTGCGGCACGGCCGTCGCGGAGAAGTCCGCCGTGGACACGTCGTCCAGGTCGGCCGCGTAGTACCGCTTCTCACCGGGGCCGATGGAGTCCAGGTACTGCCCCGGTACGAGCACGGGTGCCTGGCGGCTCGTCGGCGTACCGGTCACCCGCTCGCCGCGCAGCCGGTAGCCGTCGGCCGAGAGCTGCGCGGCCCGCTGGAGCTGCCGGGCCAGCGCGTCGGCGTCGGGCGCGTCGTAGTAACGCCCGTTGCCCGCCTCCGCGATGCACTCCAGCTGGCCGCGCGCCGCGCCCTTCACCTGGAAGCCGACGGTGTCGATCCGCAGCCCGACGCCGTCCTTGGCGAGCTGCGCGGCGACCTCGCAGGGCGCGGGGTCGCCGCAGGTGTCCTCACCGTCGGAGATCAGCAGGATCGTGCGGCCGGCCCCGACGGCGCCGGCGCCGGGCTCGGGCAGGTCCTGCGCGGCCTTCTGCAGGGAGAGACCGATGGGTGTGTCCCCGGTGGGCTTCAGCGCCGCGACGGCGGCCTTGAGCCCGGCCCGGTCCAGCGGCGCGACCGGACGGACCAGCCGGGTGTCCGTGCAGCCCTTGGGCCGGTCGGCGCCGTAGACCCGCAGGCCGGTGCGGTGGCCGTCCGGGAGGCCGTCGACGACAGTGCCGACGGCGGTGCGGGCCGCCTCCATCCGGGTCCGTCCCGAGCCGTCGTCCTCGCCCATGGAGCCCGAGGAGTCGAGCACCATCACGAGGCTCGCGCCCCCGTCCGCCTCCCCGTCGGCCGCGGCCGCTCCCGGCGCCGGTGTGAGCAGCAGCGTGAGCAACGCCCCCACCACCACCCAGCCGGCCGCCGCTGTCCTTCGTACCCTCAGCGCTCTCACGCTCTGCCCCCTTGACCGAGATCATTCAACTTTGCTCTCGCAACCTAATGATTTGCTCAGGTGAACTCAAGGGGGTTGGCGTCACGGTCCTGAAACAGCGCGCACACGCCTGCCGCGGCGCCCCCACATTGCCTGCCGCGGCGCCCGAAGCGGCACCCGGACGCCTACCGCGGCGCCCAGGACAGCGCGAAGCCCCGGCCGCTCGAACGCGACCGGGGCTTCGCCCTCAGACCTTGTGCGACTCAGACACCCGAACCCGCGGGCACGGAGTCGGTCGCCTCCGTCCACAGATCCTGCTCGGCGCGATCCGCCTGGATCTGGCGGTACACGAGGAGCCCGCCGATGGCGGCCAGTGCGACCAGGAGAAGCTTCTTCACCGCGCGACCTCGTCTTTCGTTGACGTAGGAGACTTCTGACGCCCACTCTACACACCGACCGATACCGATCGGTGACCTAGTCCGGGCACGTCTCGCCAAATGCAATCGGCCCGAACGGGTGAACCGTTCGGGCCGATCGTCACTGTGGGGCTAACAGGATTTGAACCTGTGGCCTCATCCTTATCAGGGATGCGCTCTAACCAACTGAGCTATAGCCCCGCCGCGCTCTGCGGTGTGTGTCCCGCGCGCTGACTCCTGAAGGTTAGCGCACGTGGGGGCCAGTCCCAAAATCGGTTCTGTGCGGCCCCCGCGGGTCACCCGCCGCAGGTCACTCGTCCTCGGCCAGCGTCAGCTCGACACCGCCCACGAATCCGGCCGACAGGTTGTAGATGAACGCGCCCAGCGTCGCCAGGGCGGTCATCAGGACCACGTCGATCACGGCGATGACGGAGGTGAACATCAGCACGCGCGGCAGCGAGAGGAACGACTGCAGATCGAAGCCGTTGGACTCGTTCGAGCCCGTCGCCTCGCTGATCGTGCCGCCGACGGTCGAGAAGACGCCCATGGCGTCCATGACCATCCACAGCACCGACGCGGCCACGACCGTGCAGACGCCCAGCGCGATGGAGAGCAGGAAGCTCACCTTCATCACCGACCACGGGTCGGCCTTGGCCACCCGCAGCCGCGCCTTGCGGGTACGCGGCGTCGTCCGCGCCCCCGTCCGCGGCCGGCGCACGGCGCCCGTGTTCTGACCGCCCACGCCACCGACCACGCCGCCTGCCACCCCGCCGCCTCCAGTACCGCCTGCCACGCCGGCCGTCGTACCGCCCCCGCCGGTGCCCGGCGCCTGCGCGCCGTACGCCTGCGGCGGGTGGTACGGCCCGCTCGGCTGCTGCGCGCCCGCGCGCTCGCCGGGCAGCGGCCCGTTGTACGTCTCGTACGAGGGCCCCTGCCCTCGGGTGTCCGTCACCGCAACCCCCTGGGAGTCCGTGGCGGAGCCACGGGCACCGTTCGCTCCGGCCCCTGCGGAGGCTCCGGCCGAACCGGCGCCCGTGGCTCCACTCACGCTCTACTCCTCGTGCTCCCCGGCCGAGGACTCGTTGCCCTCGGCTGCCTCGGCCTCGGCCGCGGTCGCGGCCTCGACGCCTTCGCCGATCTCGGCCTCGGCGTCGGCCTCGTCGACCTCATCGGCCTCGCTGCCCGCCTCGGCGTTGCGCGCGATGCCGACGACGGCATCCCGCTTGCCCAGGTTGATCAGCTGGACGCCCATGGTGTCACGGCCGGTCTCCCTGACTTCGTTGACTCGCGTACGAATCACACCGCCGGAGAGCGTGATGGCGAGGATCTCGTCCGTCTCCTCGACCACCAGCGCGCCCACGAGCGAACCGCGGTCCTCCACGATCTTGGCGGCCTTGATACCGAGGCCACCGCGACCCTGGACGCGGTACTCGTCGACGTTGGTCCGCTTCGCGTACCCACCGTCGGTGGCGGTGAAGACGAACGTACCGGGCCGGACGACATTCATCGAGAGCAGTTCGTCGCCCTCGCGGAAACTCATTCCCTTGACGCCCGAGGTGGCGCGTCCCATCGGACGCAGCGCGTCGTCGGTCGCGGTGAACCGGATCGACTGCGCCTTCTTGCTGATGAGCAGCAGATCGTCCTCGGCCGACACCAGCTCGGCGCCGATCAGCTCGTCGTCGCTGCCGTCCTCCGCCTCGCGGAGGTTGATCGCGATGACACCGCCCGACCGCGGGGAGTCGTAGTCCTTCAGCGCGGTCTTCTTCACCAGACCGGCCTTCGTGGCGAGCACCAGGTACGGCGCGGCCTCGTAGTCGCGGATCGCGAGGATCTCGGCGATCTGCTCGTCCGGCTGGAAGGCCAGCAGGTTGGCGACGTGCTGACCGCGCGCGTCCCGGCCGGCGTCCGGCAGCTCGTACGCCTTCGCGCGGTAGACCCGGCCCTTGTTGGTGAAGAAGAGCAGCCAGTGGTGGGTGGTGGAGACGAAGAAGTGGTCGACGATGTCGTCCTGCTTCAGCTTCGTACCGCGCACGCCCTTGCCGCCGCGCTTCTGCGAGCGGTAGTCCTCGGTCTTCGTCCGCTTCACATAGCCGCCACGCGTGATGGTGACGACGATGTCCTCCTCGGCGATCAGGTCCTCGATGGACATGTCACCGTCGAAGGGCACCAGCTTGGAGCGGCGGTCGTCGCCGAACTTCTCGACGAGCAGCGCCAGCTCCTCGCTGACGATCTGCCGCTGCCGCTCCTCGGAGGCGAGGATCGCGTTGTATTCGTTGATCTTCGCCTGGAGCTCGTCGTGCTCGGCGACGATCTTCTGGCGCTCCAGGGCGGCGAGCCGGCGCAGCTGCATCTCGAGGATGGCGTTGGCCTGGATCTCGTCGATCTGCAGCAGGCCCATCAGGCCCTCGCGCGCGACCTCGACCGTGTCGCTGCGCCGGATGAGCGCGATGACCTCGTCGATCGCGTCCAGCGCCTTGAGCAGACCGCGCAGGATGTGGGCGCGCTCCTCCGCCTTGCGCAGCCGGAAGCGGGTCCGGCGCACGATGACCTCGATCTGGTGCGTCACCCAGTGGCGGATGAACGCGTCCAGCGAGAGCGTGCGCGGTACACCGTCGACGAGCGCCAGCATGTTCGCGCCGAAGTTCGTCTGCAGGTCGGTGTGCTTGTACAGGTTGTTGAGGACGACCTTGGCGACGGCGTCGCGCTTGAGCACGATGACGAGGCGCTGGCCGGTACGGGACGAGGTCTCGTCGCGGACGTCGGCGATGCCACCGACCTTGCCGTCCTTCACCAGGTCGGCGATCTTCTGCGCGAGGTTGTCCGGGTTCACCTGGTACGGAAGCTCCGTGACCACCAGGCACTGGCGGTTCTGGATCTCCTCGACCTCGACGACCGCGCGCATCGTGATGGAGCCACGACCGGTGCGGTACGCCTCCTCGATGCCCTTGCGGCCCACGACCAGCGCGCCGGTCGGGAAGTCCGGGCCCTTGATCCGCTCGATGAGCGCGTCGAGCAGCTCCTCGTGGCTGGCGTCGGGGTGCTCCAGCGCCCACTGGGCACCGGACGCGACCTCGCGCAGGTTGTGCGGCGGGATGTTGGTCGCCATGCCGACCGCGATACCGGCGGAGCCGTTGACCAGCAGGTTCGGGAAGCGCGCCGGCAGGACCGTCGGCTCCTGGTTGCGGCCGTCGTAGTTGTCCTGGAAGTCGACGGTCTCCTCGTCGATGTCCCGGAGCATCTCCATGGCCAGCGGCATCATCTTGCACTCGGTGTACCGCATGGCGGCGGCCGGGTCGTTGCCCGGGGAACCGAAGTTGCCGTTGGAGTCCACCAGCGGGAGCCGCATCGACCAGGGCTGGGCGAGGCGGACGAGCGCGTCGTAGATGGAGGAGTCGCCGTGCGGGTGGTACGTACCCATGACGTCGCCGACCACGCGGGCGCACTTGTAGAAGCCCTTCTCGGGCCGGTAGCCGCCGTCGTACATCGCGTACAGCACGCGACGGTGGACGGGCTTGAGGCCGTCACGGACGTCGGGCAGCGCACGCGACACGATGACGGACATCGCGTAGTCGAGGTACGAGCGCTGCATCTCGGTCTCGAGCCCGACGGGCTCGATCCGCAGCACCGGCTCTTCTTCTTCGGTGGTCACAGGGGGGTTCTCGTCGGCCATTGCTGGTCGTCAGTCCTTTCGTACGGTCAGCTGAGACCGACTCAGATGTCGAGGAAGCGAACGTCCTTGGCGTTGCGCTGGATAAAGGAGCGCCGGGCCTCGACGTCCTCACCCATCAGCACCGAGAACAGGTCGTCCGCCTGGGCGGCGTCGTCCAGGGTCACCTGGCCGAGGACACGGTGGTCCACGTCCATCGTGGTGACGCGCAGCTCCTCGGCGTTCATCTCGCCCAGACCCTTGAAGCGCTGGATCGAGTCTTCCCTGATCCGCTTGCCGTTCTGCTTGCCCAGCTCGACCAGGGCGTCCCGCTCGCGGTCCGAGTACGCGTACTCGAAGTCGTCCCGGCCCCACTTGATCTTGTAGAGCGGCGGGCGGGAGAGGTAGACGTGACCGGCCTCGACCAGCGGGCGCATGAAGCGGAAGAGGAAGGTCAGCAGCAGGGTGTTGATGTGCTGGCCGTCGACGTCGGCGTCCGCCATCAGAATGATCTTGTGATAGCGGAGCTTCTCGATGTCGAAGTCCTCGTGGACTCCGGTGCCGAAGGCCGAGATCAGCGCCTGGACCTCGGTGTTCTGCAGGATCTTGTCGACCCGGGCCTTCTCGACGTTCAGGATCTTGCCGCGGATCGGCAGGATGGCCTGGTACATCGGGTTGCGGCCGGACTTGGCCGAACCGCCGGCGGAGTCACCCTCGACGATGAAGATCTCGCACTTGGTGGGATCGTTCGACTGGCAGTCGCTCAGCTTGCCCGGGAGGGACGCCGACTCCAGGAGACCCTTGCGGCGGGTCAGGTCGCGCGCCTTGCGGGCCGCCACGCGCGCGGTGGCCGCCTGGATCGACTTGCGGATGATGTCCGCGGCCTCGTTGGGGTTGCGGTCGAACCAGTCCGTGAGGTGCTCGTGGACGACCTTCTGCACGAAGGTCTTCGCCTCCGTGTTGCCCAGCTTGGTCTTCGTCTGACCCTCGAACTGGGGCTCGCCGAGCTTGACCGAGATGATCGCCGTCAGACCCTCGCGGATGTCCTCACCCGTGAGGTTGTCGTCCTTCTCGCGCAGCAGCTTCTTGTCGCGCGCGTAGCGGTTCACCAGACCCGTCAGCGCGGCGCGGAAGCCCTCCTCGTGCGTACCGCCCTCATGCGTGTGGATCGTGTTGGCGAAGGAGTACACACCCTCGCTGTACTGCGAGTTCCACTGCATCGCGATCTCGACCGAGAGCGTGCGCTCCTTGTCCTCGGCCTCGACGTCGATGACGGTCGGGTGGATCAGCTCGCCCTTGCGCGAGTTGAGGTACTTCACGAAGTCGACGATGCCGCCCTCGTAGTGGTACCGCACGGTGCGCGCGGTCGGCTCGGCCGCCGCCTCCGCGTCCGGGTCGTCGGCGCCGACCGTGGCCTTGGCGGACTCGCGCTCGTCGGTGAGCGAGATGGTCAGGCCCTTGTTGAGGAAGGCCATCTCCTGGAAGCGGCGCGAGAGCGTCTCGAAGGAGTACTCGACGGTCTCGAAGATGTCCGGGTCGGACCAGAACGTGACCGAGGTACCGGTCTCGTCGGTCTCCTCGTGCTGTGCGAGCGGGGCGGTCGGGGCGCCCAGCTTGTAGTCCTGGGTCCAGCGGTGCCCGTCGGTCTTGATCTCCACGGAGACCTTGGTCGACAGGGCGTTGACGACGGAGACACCGACACCGTGCAGACCGCCGGAGACCGCGTAGCCGCCGCCGCCGAACTTGCCGCCCGCGTGGAGGACCGTCAGCACGACCTCGACGGCCGGCTTGCCCTCGGACTCGACGATGCCGACGGGGATGCCGCGGCCGTTGTCGACGACGCGCACGCCGCCGTCGGCCAGGATCGTCACGTCGATGGTGTCCGCGTGACCCGCCAGGGCCTCGTCGACGGAGTTGTCGACGACCTCCTGCACCATGTGGTGCAGGCCGCGCTCACCGGTCGAGCCGATGTACATACCGGGGCGCTTGCGCACCGCATCCAGGCCCTCGAGGACCTGGATGTTGCTGGCGGTGTACTGGTTGTTCTCGTTGGGGTTGCCGGAATCGGCCACGAAGCGCCCTTTCTGGCACAGCACAGGCCGTTCTCCGGGCATACGGGAGCGGCTGCGTCGTTCGACTTGTTCCGCAGGGTGGCGGGATTGTCCACCAGTCTACCGGTAGCGCCGACATGAATGGGGGTTTGCCGGTACCTGAGTCCGCATGTGCCGCCCTGCGCGGGAGCGAGACGACTCCCCATATCCGGGGAGGGGCTCCAAAGGGCTCTGACGGCCACCCAGCGCTTCGGGCGGTGACCCTTCGCGGTGGACGGCGACTCGGCCTCGCGCCCATGCCGTTCCGGGGACGCCCCACCCGCGCTGTGGGCGATGTCCCGCCGCCGTGGGCGGTCGTTTCCGGCGCCTCTCCGCGGGCGGTTCCCCGCCGCTGTGAGCAGTCGTTCCGCTGGGGCTGGGGGTCCCCCCGGACGAAGTCTGGGGGAGGGTGGGCACAGCGGAACGACGCCCTTGCGGGCGCGCTCCGCACCGGTCCCTGCCCGCACCACGGCGGCCCGCACGTCACAGGGCCCGCACGTCACAGGGCCCGCAGCTCGAGGGCCCCGCACCACGGGGGCCCGCACTGCACGCGGCGACCCGCACCGCACACGGGCGCCCGCACCCTTGGGCCGGGGCCCGAACCCGCCCGGCGCCCTAGCCGTACGTGTCCCCCGGCCCCACGGACCCCGGCGCCCGCAGCGGCCCGTACCCCCGCCGCGGCCCGGATCCCGGCCCCAGGACCTTGATCACCCGTACCGTCCCGTGCCCCAGGTCCTCGTTCAGCCGCGCCACCAGCCTCGGCGCGAGCAGGCGCAGCTGCGTCGCCCAGGCCGTCGAGTCGCACTGGACGGTCAGCACCCGCTCCTCGGGGTCGTCGTCGTACCGCAGCGGCACGCAGTGCTTCGCCAGGTCCTCGCCGACGATCTGCGGCCAGCGCCCCATGACACCGCCCACCGCGGCCGGCGTCTCCCAGCCGCGCTCGGTGATCAGCCGGTTGATCGCGGCGCCCAGGCCGACCGGATCCCGCCCGTCGGCGTGCGCGCCCGAGCGCAGTCCGCCGCCGCGCCGCGCCTGCTTCTTCTGCTGGGCCGCCGCGCCCCGCGCCTTCGCCTGTTCCTTGGCGGCGCGCAGCGCGACCCGCGCGAGGTCCACACCCGAGGGCTCGGGGGCCTTGGGGTCCTGACCGCCCTGCGGATTCTGGTTCTCGCTCACGCGCTCACACCCGTCACAGCTCTCACAGCCTCTCCACCGAACCCCCCGCGACCCCGTATCGAACCCCCGCGAGCACCCCCGGCACGTCGTCGTCCACCGCGGCCGTCACCAGTACCTGCTCGCCCGGGGCCACCAGCTCGGCCAGGCGCTCCCGGCGCCGGGCGTCCAGCTCGGCGAAGACGTCGTCGAGGACGAGGACCGGCTCGTTGCCCTCCGCCCGAAGGAGGTCGTACGAGGCGAGCCGCAGCGCCAGCGCGTACGACCAGGACTCCCCGTGGCTCGCGTACCCCTTGGCGGGCAGGTCGCCCAGCTTGAGCAGCAGCTCGTCCCGGTGCGGCCCGACCAGCGTCACCCCACGCTCGATCTCCTGCTTGCGCACCTCCGCGAGCGCGGCGATCAGCTGCTCGTAGAGCTCCTCGCGGGTGTGCCCGGGACCCGGCGCGGACGGCCGGTACTCCAGCAGAATCGGCCCGCCGCCCGGTGCCAGCTGCTCGTACGCCTTGTCGGCGAGCGGCTGCAGGACACCGATCAGATCCAGCCGCTGGGCGAGCAGCTCGGCGCCCGCCCGCGCCAGATGCTGGTCCCAGACGTCGAGCGTCGACAGGTCCATGCCACGCCCGCCGTGCCGTCGTGCCATGGCCGCCGACTTCAGCAGGGTGTTGCGCTGTTTGAGGACCCGGTCGTAGTCGGAGCGCACGCCCGCCATGCGCGGCGTGCGCGCCGTGATCAGCTCGTCGAGGAAGCGCCGGCGCTCGCCGGGGTCGCCCTTCACCAGGGCCAGGTCCTCCGGCGCGAACAGCACGGTCCGGACGATCCCCAGCACATCACGGGGCCTGACCTGCGAGGACCTGTTGATACGGGCGCGGTTGGCGCGTCCCGGGTTCAGTTCGAGCTCGACCAGCTGGGAGCGCTCGCCCTGGGTGACGGCGGCGCGGATGATCGCCCGGTCCGCCCCCATCCGTACGAGCGGCGCGTCCGAGGCGACGCGGTGGCTGCCGAGGGTGGCGAGATAGCCGACGGCCTCGACCAGATTGGTCTTGCCCTGTCCGTTGGCGCCCACGAAAGCGGTGACGCCCGGGTCGAGCGGGACCTCGACCCGGGCGTAGGAGCGGAAGTCGGCCAGCGACAGATGCGTGACGTGCATGGTGGGCGCCGACCTTCTTCCCCCGGCGGCTGTGCACCGCGGGGTGCACAGCCTGTGGATTACTTCTTCGTCTCGACCGCGTGGCCACCAAACTGGTTGCGCAGCGCGGCGATCATCTTCATCTGCGGGGAGTCGTCCTGACGCGAGGCGAACCGCGCGAAAAGCGACGCGGTGATCGCCGGCAGCGGCACGGCGTTGTCGATGGCGGCCTCGACCGTCCACCGGCCCTCGCCGGAGTCCGACGCGTAGCCGCGCAGCTTGTCCAGGTGCTCGTCCTCGTCGAGGGCGTTGACCGCCAGGTCCAGCAGCCAGGAACGGATGACCGTGCCCTCCTGCCAGGAGCGGAAGACCTCGCGCACGTCGGTGACGGAGTCGACCTTCTCCAGCAGCTCCCAGCCCTCGGCGTACGCCTGCATCATCGCGTACTCGATGCCGTTGTGGACCATCTTCGCGAAGTGGCCGGCGCCGACCTTGCCCGCGTGGACCGAGCCGAACTCGCCCTCGGGCTTCAGGGCGTCGAAGATCGGCTGGACGCGCGCGACGTGCTCGGCGTCGCCGCCGTACATGAGCGCGTAGCCGTTCTCCAGGCCCCACACACCGCCGGAGACGCCGCAGTCGACGAACCCGATGCCCTTGGCGGCGAGCTCCTCGGCGTGCTTCTCGTCGTCGGTCCAGCGGGAGTTTCCGCCGTCGACGACGATGTCGCCCGGGGAGAGCAGGTTCGCCAGCTCGTCGACGGTGGACTGGGTCGCGGCACCGGCCGGGACCATGACCCACACGACGCGCGGACCCTTCAGCTTGCCCACAAGCTCTTCCAGGCTGTGGACATCGGCGAGGTCCGGATTGCGGTCGTATCCGATGACGGTGTGACCTGCGCGGCGGATGCGCTCACGCATGTTGCCGCCCATCTTGCCGAGACCGACGAGACCGAGCTCCATCAGAGATTCCTTAAGCGTCGTGTGCGGTTTACCCGGGTCCGAGCCTACGCCCGGACCCGGGTGCACACCTGTGGGGTCAGCCGCTCAGTCGACAGCCGCCCCGAAGGGTCATCCGGAGAGCCGTACCGGCGTCAGCCGCTGAGTCGCACCGGCATGATCAGGTACTTGTACGCCTCGTCCGCCTCCGCGTCCACGGCCGGCTTGCCGCTCAGCAGCGCGGGCTTGGTGGAGGTGGTGAAGGAGAGCTGGGCGACCGGGGAGTCGATCGCGCTCAGACCGTCCAGGAGGAAGGTCGGGTTGAAGGCGATCGAGATGTCGTCGCCGTCCAGCTGCGCGTCCACACGCTCCACAGCCTGTGCGTCGTCGCTGGAGCCGGCCTCCAGGATCAGGACGCCCTGCTCGAAGCTGAGCCGGACCGGGGTGTTGCGCTCGGCCACCAGGGCCACACGCTTGACGGCCTCGACGAACGGGGCGGTCTCGATCACCGCGACCGAGTTGAACTCGGTGGGGAACAGCGTCCGGTACTTCGGCAGGTCGCCTTCGAGGAGCCGGGTGGTGGTGCGGCGGCCGGCGCCCTCGAAGCCGATGAGGCCCTCGCCCTTGCCGGAGCCCGAGAGCGCGAGCGTGACGGTGTCGCCGCTGGTGAGCGCCTTCGCGGTGTCCAGCAGGGTCTTCGCGGGCACCAGGGCGACCGCGGAGGCGTCGGGGGACTCCGGCTTCCACAGGAACTCGCGGACCGCGAAGCGGTAGCGGTCGGTGGAGGCCAGGGTGACCGTGTCGCCCTCGATCTCGATGCGCACACCGGTGAGCACGGGCAGCGTGTCGTCGCGGCCGGCGGCGATGGCCACCTGCGCGGCGGCGGAGGCGAAGACCTCGCCGGGCACGGTGCCGGTGGCGGTGGGCATCTCCGGCAGGGCCGGGTACTCCTCCACAGGCAGGGTGTGGAGGGTGAAGCGGGAGGAGCCGCAGACCACGGTCGCCCGTACACCGTCTGTGGAGATCTCGACGGGGCGGTTGGGGAGAGCGCGGCAGATGTCGGCGAGCAGCCGGCCGGAGACCAGGACGGTGCCGTCCTCCTCGACCTCCGCCTCGACGGAGACCCGGGCCGAGACCTCGTAGTCGAAGCTGGAGAAGCTCAGCGCGCCGTCCTCGGCCTTCAGCAGAAGGCCCGCGAGTACGGGCGCCGGCGGACGGGCCGGGAGGCTGCGGGCCACCCAGGCCACCGCCTCCGCGAGTACATCGCGCTCCACCCGGATCTTCACCGGAACCGCCTCCTGCTGTTGCTGGCTCTTCGTCGACTGCGGCACCCAGTCTGACGTACGCCGCCGACACTCGGTGCGGCTCGGGGTCAAGTCGCGACAAGAGCTCGATGAGGCTCCGGCGCCGAGTTGTGCACAGGACCCACTTCGAAGCGAATTCCGGGCTAACTCTATGTGGGAGTAGTAGTAGGGCCTGTGGAAACCGTGGAAAACGTCGTTTTCCCAGGTCAGCAGCTGTTTTTTGTCCACTGCCCCTGTGGGTGGAGCCGGTGGACAACCGGGGTGTTCTGTGGACACCCGAAAGTTCTGCACACCCGGTACACAGGCCATGGGGACTTCTCCCCAGCGCTGTCCCCAGCTTTACCCACGTTCCCCACAGCCCAACCGTCCTCCTTGGTGTGACGGCTTTCACTCGACGCGGTGACGCCGGGCGTTTCGTTGCCGAACAGTGGACAGCGGTGTGGAGAACCTGTGGGCAACGGACCCGCCCCTGTGGGTTGCCAGTGGACAACCGCCGCGAGGCCCTGTGGACGAAAAAATCATCCACAAGCTGTGGATCAAGGTTGCCAACAAATCCACACCCCTCTGACCTGGGCTGTTGCCCTGGCGACTGAGGCGCCTGTGGATGCGATCCGGATAACTCCTGAGTCCCCACCCTGTGGACGGAAGATCATCCCGCAATCTGTGGAGAACGCGCCACCACCTCGACGGAATCGAACAGCACGGCTGCGCACAGCCGTGTGGACAACCCTCCGAGCCGCCGCGGGAGCCCGCGCAGAGCCCTGCCGGAGCCCCGGAAGAGGTCTCGGGCGGCGTCGAGGAGTGTCCCCGGAGTCGTGGTGAGGAGCGTCCCCGGCCCCTCGCCGAGCGCAGACGCCGAAGGGCGCCCCGGAAGCGTTCCCGGGGCGCCCTTCGACGAGGTGCGGAGCGGCTCTCTCAGCCGTTCTTGATGCGGTTGGTGAGCTCGGTGACCTGGTTGTAGATGGAGCGGCGCTCCGCCATCAGCGCGCGGATCTTCCGGTCCGCGTGCATCACGGTCGTGTGGTCGCGGCCGCCGAACTGCGCGCCGATCTTCGGCAGGGACAGATCGGTCAGCTCGCGGCACAGGTACATGGCGATCTGCCGGGCCGTCACCAGGACGCGGCTGCGCGAGGATCCGCACAGGTCCTCGACCGTGAGCCCGAAGTAGTCGGCGGTCGCCGCCATGATGGCGCCGGCCGTGATCTCGGGCGCCGAGTCCTCGCCGCCGGGGATCAGGTCCTTGAGGACGATCTCGGTGAGACCGAGGTCCACCGGCTGCCGGTTGAGGCTCGCGAAGGCCGTCACCCGGATCAGCGCGCCCTCCAGCTCACGGATGTTCCGCGAGATCCGGGAGGCGATGAACTCCAGTACCTCCGGCGGGGCGTTGAGCTGCTCCTGCACCGCCTTCTTCCGGAGGATCGCGATCCGCGTCTCCAGCTCGGGCGGCTGCACATCGGTGGTCAGGCCCCACTCGAAGCGGTTGCGGAGCCGGTCCTCCAGGGTCATCAGCTGCTTGGGCGGCCTGTCGGAGGAGAGCACGATCTGCTTGTTCGCGTTGTGGAGCGTGTTGAAGGTGTGGAAGAACTCCTCCTGCGTCGACTCCTTGCTCGCGAGGAACTGGATGTCGTCGACGAGCAGGATGTCCACGTCGCGGTAGCGCTTGCGGAAGGTGTCGCCCTTGCCGTCGCGGATCGAGTTGATGAACTCGTTGGTGAACTCCTCCGAGCTCACGTACCGCACGCGTGTGCCGGGGTAGAGGCTCCGCGCGTAGTGCCCGATGGCGTGCAGCAGGTGCGTCTTGCCGAGGCCCGACTCCCCGTAGATGAAGAGCGGGTTGTAGGCCTTCGCCGGCGCCTCGGCCACCGCGACCGCGGCGGCGTGCGCGAAGCGGTTCGAGGAACCGATGACGAAGGTGTCGAAGAGGTACTTCGGGTTCAGTCGCGCGTGCTGCTCGCCGGGCGCGCCCGAGCCGGCACCCGTGCCCGAGGCCGAGCCGGTGCCGCCGCCGGTGTGCCCCAGGACCGGACCGCCATGTCCGCCGACACCACCGGGGCCACCCGGGCCGCCGGGCACGGGGCCGGAACCAGGACCGCCGGGGCCTCCCGGGCGGGGGCCGTGGCCGGGCCGCGGTGTGTCGGGCAGCTCCGCCCGCTCGGGACGCTGCGGCTGGTCGTAGGCGGACGGTCGCTCGTCGTAGCGGGGCTGCTGCGGCTGCTGCGGGCGAGGGCCGGTGTACGGGTCGCGCTCCTGGTAGCCCCCGAGGCGCGGCTGCTGCCAGGAGAGGTCGTCCTGGGTGCGCGGCCAGGCGCCCGGGTCGGGGCGCTGCTGCTGGTAGTCCGGGTAGGCCGGGCGCGCGGTGGGCAGCCCGTCGTCCGGCATCGGCCGGTGCCCGTAGCCGTCGTACTTGTCGTACGCGTCCGTAGGCGGCCGCTCGTCGTAGCGCGGCGGCTGCTGCTGGATCGGGGGCGCCGGCGGGGTCGGCTCGCCGACCGAGTCGTCGACGGTGATCGCGATCCGGATCGGGCGGCCGCACTCATGGCTGAGCGTCTCGCTGATGAGCGGCGCCAGCCGCCCCTCGAGGACTCGCTTGCCCCATTCGTTGGGGACGGCGAGAAGTGCGGTGTCGGCCACCAGTGCGAGAGGCTGGCAGCGCTCGATCCACTGCTTGTCCTTGGGCTCGATGCCCTGCTGGCCTTCGCCGAGGAGTTGCTCGAGCACGCGCGGCCACACTGCGGCAAGATCGGCAGGTACGTCAGCCACAGGGCACGCTTCCTCGCAGGTCCCACGAATGTGTGGTTCTCGGGACGGTTGGTCGAAGTCCATCAGGACAGGTAAGGACAAGACGGAAAAAGATTTAGGAGTCCAGCCACGGTAGTCGTGGCGGCTGACCTCGTTCAAGTTGTTGTCCACAGCCTGTGCACAATGGACCCCGGTGATCGGTCGGTTTGACCGGATGGCGTAGCCGCGCGTACCGTAACCAGGTCGAGTTGTCGATGGCTGCTGCCGCCTGCCTCCGATGGGCAAAGATCACGGTCAGTGATCGTGAAGCGGTGCACTCGGGCGTATTGCGAGCTACTCGTGGGCGCACGGTGACAGCCAGGCGATGTCCCGCCATCTACGAATCATTTCTGGAGCCCCCGAGTGAGCAAGCGCACCTTCCAGCCGAACAACCGTCGTCGCGCCAAGACCCACGGCTTCCGCCTGCGGATGCGTACGCGCGCCGGTCGCGCCATCCTGGCGAACCGCCGTTCCAAGGGTCGCGCGAGCCTGTCCGCCTGATCTGCTTTAACAGGTCATGACGTGCTGCCTACCGAGAATCGGCTGAGGCGGCGCGAGGACTTCGCAACCGCGGTACGTCGAGGACGCAGGGCCGGTCGCCCACTCCTCGTCGTCCACCTACGCAGCGGTGTAACGGACCCGCACGCGCCTGGGGAGAGCGCTTCCCAGACGCGTGCGGGTTTCGTCGTGAGCAAGGCCGTCGGCGGTGCGGTGGTACGCAACCAGGTGAAGCGACGCCTGCGCCATCTCGTCCGCGAACGACTGTCCGAGCTGCCCCCCGGTAGCCTGGTGGTCGTACGGGCGTTGCCCGGAGCCGGTGACGCCGATCACGCACAGCTGGCCCGAGACCTCGACGCCGCGCTTCAGCGGCTCCTGGGAGGGGGCGCGCGATGAAGTACCCGCTGCTGGCTCTCATCAAGCTGTACCAGTGGACGATCAGCCCGCTCCTCGGGCCCGTCTGCCGGTACTACCCGTCGTGTTCCCACTATGGATTCACGGCCATCGACCGGCATGGCGCGATCAAGGGCACAGCCCTGACCGCCTGGCGCATTCTGCGGTGCAACCCGTGGTCGCCCGGCGGCGTGGACCACGTACCCCCGCGCAAGCGTCCCCGCTGTCACGAACTGCTGCGGAACGCACTGCGTGGCGACAAGGGCGGGTCCCCCGCCGAGACGAGCCCGGCCGCAGAGACCCCGCCCAATGCTCAAGGAGCCTGATTAGTGGACACGATTGCCAATTTCTTCAGCTTCATCACCACACCTGTCTCATGGGTGATCGTCCAGTTCCACAAGCTGTACGGGGCGATCTTCGGCCCTGACACGGGCTGGGCCTGGGGCCTGTCGATCGTGTCCCTCGTGGTGCTGATCCGTATCTGTCTGATCCCGCTCTTCGTGAAGCAGATCAAGTCGACGCGGAACATGCAGGCGCTCCAGCCGAAGATGAAGGCGATCCAGGAGCGCTACAAGAGCGACAAGCAGCGTCAGTCCGAAGAGATGATGAAGCTGTACAAGGAGACGGGCACCAACCCGCTCTCCTCGTGCCTTCCCATCCTGGCGCAGTCCCCGTTCTTCTTCGCCCTGTACTCGGTGCTCTCCCACATCGCCGAGGGCAAGACGATCGGTGTCATCAACCAGGAGCTGCTGGACAGCGCCCGTCAGGCCCACATCTTCGGTGCCCCGCTCGCGTCCACGTTCACGGACAGCGCCGCCGAGGTCGCCGCTCTCGACGCCTCGCTGACCTCGGTCCGCATCGTCACCGCGGTCATGATCATTCTGATGTCGGCCTCGCAGTTCTACACGCAGCGCCAGCTGATGATGAAGAACGTCGACCTCTCGGTGAAGACGCCGTACATGCAGCAGCAGAAGATGCTCATGTACATCTTCCCGGTCATCTTCGCCGTCATGGGCATCAACTTCCCCGTCGGTGTCCTCGTCTACTGGCTGACCACCAACGTGTGGACCATGGGCCAGCAGATGTACGTGATCAACCAGAACCCCACCCCGGGCAGCAAGGCCCAGGACGCCTACCTGCAGCGCCTGCTGAAGAGCGTCGGGTCGCACGGTGAGGTGCGCGGTCGTCGCCGCAAGGGCGTCGTCAAGGCCATCGTGGCCAAGGGCTCGGACCGCAACGAGAACGAGCGCCGCTTCTTCTCCGGTCTGGCCAAGGCCGGCTTCGCCGCCCAGGCCGACGGCACCGTGATCAAGAGCGACACCGTCGCCGCCGAGGTGGAGAGCGGTACCGCCGCCAAGCGCCAGCAGCCCAAGCGTCAGACCAAGGCGAAGCGCCAGGCCGCCGCCCAGCACTCCACGGCGAAGAGCGCCGAGGACGCCGCTGAGTCCGAGGCCGCGGACGAGAAGTCCACTCCCTCGCTGGAGAAGAAGCCGCAGGACGCGGCCAAGGACGAGCCCCAGGACGTGGCCAAGGAGTCGGGACAGGGCGACAAGCCCGCGCGCCCGAGCCGGGCCAACTCCGGGGGGTCCCGTCAGGCAAAGTCCGGTCAGCGCAAGGGCCAGCAGCGCCCGAAGCACCCGTCGTCCAAGAAGTAGAAGGAGTCCATCCGTGACGGAAGGCACCACCTCCGCCGCCGCCGAGGGTGGCGACACCCTGACCCGCCTGGAGCAGGAGGGTGAGATCGCGGCCGACTACCTCGAAGGCCTGCTCGACATCGCCGACCTGGACGGCGACATCGACATGGACGTCGAGGCGGACCGGGCAGCGGTCTCGATCATCAGTGACTCGAGCAGCCGCGAACTGCAGAAGCTCGTCGGCCGCGACGGCGAGGTGCTGGAGGCGCTCCAGGAGCTGACCCGGCTGGCCGTGCACCGGGAGACCGGCGACCGCAGCCGCCTGATGCTCGACATCGCCGGGTTCCGCGCCAAGAAGCGCGCAGAACTCGCCGAGATCGGCGCGAAGGCCGCGTCCGAGGTGAAGTCGACCGGGGCCCCGGTCAAGCTGGACCCGATGACGCCGTTCGAGCGCAAGGTCGTGCACGACGCGGTTGCCGCCGCCGGTCTGCGCAGCGAGTCCGAGGGCGAGGAGCCGCAGCGCTTCGTCGTCGTACTCCCTGCCTGATCCCTCTCGCAGTGTCGGCCCCGTCTGCTCGCCAGGCGGGGCCGATCTTGTCAGCCTGATAGTTCAGCCACCACAGTGCGCGCGCACCCATCGGTGCGGTGCGGAAGGACGGTTCCCGTGACGGAGGCAGCGGAGCTCCCCCCTGCGCCCGAACAGGCGCGGACGGTATTCGGTGAGTACTTCCCGGAGGCTGTCCGGTACGCGGAGCTCCTCGCGGACGCCGGCGTCAAGCGCGGGCTGATCGGCCCTCGTGAGGTGCCCCGGCTGTGGGAGCGGCACCTGCTGAACTGCGCGGTGCTCTCCGAGGTGGTGCCCGAGGGCGTCACCGTGTGCGATGTCGGCTCGGGCGCCGGACTGCCGGGTATCCCCCTCGCCCTGGTGCGCCCGGATCTGAAGATCACGCTCCTGGAGCCGCTGCTCCGCCGCACGAACTTCCTCCAGGAAGTCGTGGAGCTGCTTGGCCTTGACCATGTGACCGTCGTCCGGGGTCGCGCCGAGGAGATGCTGGGCAAGCTCCCCCCGGTGCATGTCGTGACGGCGCGCGCCGTGGCGCCCCTGGACCGGCTTGCCGGCTGGGGTGTTCCCCTGCTCCGCCCCTATGGGGAGATGCTGGCCCTCAAGGGCGACACGGCCGAGGAGGAGATCGACGGCGCCCGCGCCGCGCTCTCCAAGCTCGGTGTGGTGGGCACCTCGGTGCTCCAGGTCGGCGAGGGCGTCGTGGACCCGCTGTCGACCGTCGTACGGGTGGAGGTCGGCGAGAGCCCGGGTGGTGTGAGGTTCGCCGCAAAGCGCGCCAAGGCCGCCCGCCCGAGCAGGGCCCATCGTCGCCGCTGAGGCCGCCGCCGAGGCGTCAATGCGGCGCCTTTGAGCCGTCAACGCGGCGCAACTGATCCGTACAAGCTGCCATACGTACGTATTTCGGAGTGTCGAGCGGTCCTGCGTCAGCAGCGAGTGCATCGTGTTTCACGTGAAACGTCGCTCACTGCTGCAGGGGATCATCAGCCGCGGCCGCGCGGCTGCCACGCCCCGGGACCGTAAACCCCTCGCCAAGCCCCTCGCGAGGGGGACGGGATTGTCCACAGAGGTGGATTCATCCACAGAACCACGGGCCTCGCTGGTTCACGACCCCGAAAGCATGGCAGGCTCTGTTCATCGCGAGCCTGAAGCCGAGGAGAGTGAATCCTTGCGGTCCAACGCCAACATCGCGGGACCGATGACCGATCCGGTCCCCGGTCCCCGTACCGAATCGGCGGGGGAGGATGTTTCACGTGAAACACCGCCCCCGATGGACGACACCCCCATTGGTCGTGCTGCCCAACTGGCAGTAGAGGCGCTCGGCCGTGCCGGCGAGGGTCTTCCTCGGCCTGCCCAGACACGCGTGATGGTGGTGGCGAACCAGAAGGGCGGCGTGGGCAAGACGACCACGACGGTCAACCTTGCTGCTTCCCTGGCGCTGCACGGCGCCCGAGTCCTGGTCATCGACCTCGACCCGCAGGGCAACGCCTCGACGGCCCTGGGTATCGACCACCACGCCGAAGTTCCGTCGATCTATGACGTCCTCGTGGAGAGCAAGCCGCTCTCCGACGTGGTCCAGCCCGTCCAGGATGTCGAAGGCCTCTTCTGTGCGCCGGCCACCATCGATCTTGCCGGTGCCGAGATCGAGCTGGTGTCGCTGGTGGCTCGGGAGAGCCGGCTTCAGCGAGCGATCCAGGCATACGAGCAGCCGCTGGACTACATCCTGATCGACTGCCCGCCCTCTCTGGGACTGCTCACGGTCAACGCCATGGTCGCGGGCGCCGAGGTGCTGATCCCGATCCAGTGCGAGTACTACGCGCTGGAAGGCCTGGGGCAGCTCCTGCGGAACGTCGAGCTGGTGCGCGGACACCTCAACCCCGCGCTGCGTGTCTCGACGATCCTGCTCACCATGTACGACGGCCGGACGAGGCTGGCCTCGCAGGTCGCCGACGAGGTGCGCAGCCACTTCGGTGAGGAGGTGCTGCGGACCAGCATCCCGAGGTCCGTGCGGATCTCCGAGGCGCCGAGCTACGGCCAGACGGTCCTCACGTACGACCCGGGTTCCAGTGGTTCGCTGTCGTATCTGGAGGCGGCCCGAGAGATCGCGCTGCGGGGCGTCGGCATCCACTACGACCCGCAGCACACCCCTGCGGGTGTTCAGAACAGCCAGCACAGCATGTCGGAGGGGATCCAGTGAGCGAGCGACGTAGAGGGTTGGGGCGTGGGCTCGGTGCGCTGATCCCCGCTGCTCCCCAGGAGCGACAGGTACCTGCTGTCGGTGTGGCGGCGGGCAATGCCTCGCCGGGCGGTGCGGCGCCGCTCTCCTCGGACCGAGGCGTGGCCGCTGCGAAGGTGGCGACTCTTCCGCAGAGCCCCCAGTCCCCGGACTCCGTAGTGCCGGTGGCCGAGGTCGACGTGGTGGTGGAGATGGAGCCGCCCGCCGGTGCGCACTTCGCCGAGCTACCGCTCGACTTCATCACGCCCAACCCGAAGCAGCCGCGTGAGGTCTTCGACGAGGACGCGTTGGCGGAGCTGGTCACCTCCATCAAGGAGGTCGGCCTGCTGCAGCCCGTCGTCGTACGGCAGCTGGGTGCCGAGCGCTACGAGCTCATCATGGGTGAGCGTCGGTGGAGGGCCTGCCGTGAGGCTGGTCTGGAGCGGATCCCGGCGATCGTCCGGGCCACCGAGGACGAGAAGCTCCTTCTGGACGCGCTCCTGGAGAACCTCCACCGGGCGCAGCTGAACCCGCTGGAAGAGGCCGCCGCCTACGACCAGCTGCTGAAGGACTTCAACTGCACGCACGACCAGCTGGCGGATCGCATCGGGCGCTCGCGCCCGCAGGTCTCCAACACGCTGCGTCTGCTGCGGCTGTCGCCGCCGGTCCAGCGTCGGGTCGCCGCCGGTGTGCTCTCTGCCGGCCATGCCCGGGCTCTGCTCTCCGTGGAGGACCCGGAGACGCAGGACAAGCTGGCGTATCGGATCGTGGCCGAGGGGCTCTCGGTGCGTGCGGTCGAGGAGATCGTGACGCTGATGGGCTCCGAGCCCAGCGCCGCGGTCAAGCCGAAGGGGCCGCGGGCCGGAGCACGCGTCTCGCCAGCGCTCACGGACCTGGCCTCGCGACTCTCGGACCGCTTCGAGACGCGGGTGAAGGTCGACCTGGGGCAGAAGAAGGGGAAGATCGTCGTCGAGTTCGCCTCGATGGAGGATCTGGAGCGGATCCTCTCCACCCTGGCGCCCGGCGAGGGACGCGTGATGGATCAGGGGAGTTCCGAGCAGAGCGAGGACGACACCGAGAGCTGACTCTCCGTCTGCCTCCCCGTGACCTCAGGGCGGGCCGTGATCCGGTGAGAACCGGGACACGGTCCGCCCTTTGCCTGTGAGCGGTATCGCCCTGATCGCCCCATGGTTACGATTCTGGGAGCGCGTATCCGTACTGCGATGGCCGTGGGAAGCGAGGCAACAGCCGTGGGGCGTCGGCTTGTACCGCTCACTCTGGACAACCTTCCGGACCTCCCCAAGCGATGTCGCTCCTGTGTGTTCTGGGAGCTGGACCCGGTAAGCGGTGAGGCCGCGGTGAAGGCCGGCCGGCCGGAGCTGGAGAAGGAGGCGTGGATCTCCGCGGTGCTGCTCGAGTGGGGCTCCTGCGGTCGCGTGGTCTATGTCGACGACGTGCCCGTCGGATTCGTGCTCTACGCGCCACCCGCGTATGTGCCACGCTCCATGGCCTTCCCCACGAGCCCGGTCTCTGCCGACGCGGTCCAGTTGATGACGGCCTGGATCATGCCGGGCTATCAGGGGCAGGGACTTGGCCGGACGATGGTGCAGACCGTCGCCAAGGATCTCCTGCGGCGTGGCTTCCGGGCGATCGAGGCCTTCGGGGATGCCCGCTGGACGGAGCCGGCCTGTGTGCTGCCGGCCGACCATCTCACCGCGGTGGGGTTCAAGACGGTACGACCGCACCCCGCGCATCCACGGCTGAGGCTGGAGCTGCGGACGACGCTGTCGTGGAAGGAAGACGTGGAGCTGGCCCTGGACCGGCTCTTGGGAGCCGTCCAGAAGGAGCCTGCGCTCCGGCCCCTGTAGTTCTGTGGTGATGGACGACGAACGGCCCGCCTCCGACGTCCGGAGGCGGGCCGTTCCTGTTTCACGTGAAACAGGAGCGTCAGGCAGTGGGCTCCACGAAGTCCGCGAGGTCGCGGAGGATCGCGGCCTTCGGCTTCGCGCCGACGATCGTCTTCACGACCTCGCCGCCCTGGTAGACGTTCAGGGTCGGGATGGACATGACGCCGTACTTGGCGGCCGTGCCCGGGTTCTGGTCGATGTTGAGCTTCACGATCTCGATCTCACCGTGCTCGGCCGCGATGGCCTCCAGCGACGGGGCGATCTGGCGGCACGGGCCGCACCACTCGGCCCAGAAGTCCACCAGGACGGGCTTGTCGCTCTTGAGGACGACCTCGTCGAAGTCGGCGTCGGTCACGTTCTTCAGGGTGCCGGCCACGGCAACCTCCCTTGAATCTGTGGGGTGGGGTGTGAGTGGTGAGATCAGACCGCGGGGGTCTCGGCGAGCTTCTCGCTGTCGGCGAGGGCCGCGAGGAAGCGCTCGGCGTCGAGCGCTGCGGAGCAGCCGGTGCCGGCGGCGGTGATCGCCTGGCGGTAGGTGTGGTCGACGACGTCACCGGCTCCGAAGACACCGGAGAGGTTCGTCCGCGTCGACGGGGCGTCGACCTTGAGGTAGCCCTCTTCGTCCAGCTCCAGCTGGCCCTTGAAGAGCTCGGTGCGAGGGTCGTGGCCCACGGCGATGAACAGACCGGTGGCCGCCAGCTCGCTGGTCTCGCCCGTCTTGGTGTTGCGCAGGGTCAGACCGGAAAGCTTCTGCTCGCCGTGGATCTCGGCGACCTCGCTGTCCCAGGCGAACTTGATCTTCGGGTCGGCGAACGCGCGCTCCTGCATCGCCTTGGAGGCGCGCAGGGAGTCCCGGCGGTGGACGATCGTGACCGACTTGGCGAAGCGGGAGAGGAAGGTGGCCTCCTCCATCGCGGTGTCACCACCACCGACGACGGCGATGTCCTGGTCCTTGAAGAAGAACCCGTCGCAGGTCGCGCACCAGGAGACACCGCGCCCGGAGAGCACGTCCTCGCGGGGGAGGCCGAGCTTGCGGTGCTGGGATCCGGTCGTGACGATGACGGCCTTCGCGCGGTGCACGGTGCCGGCGGTGTCGGTGACGGTCTTGATCTCGCCGGTCAGGTCGACGGCGACGATGTCGTCCGGCACCAGCTCCGCGCCGAAGCGCTCGGCCTGGGCGCGCATGTTGTCCATCAGGTCGGGGCCCATGATGCCGTCACGGAAGCCGGGGAAGTTCTCCACGTCGGTCGTGTTCATCAGGGCGCCACCAGCGGTGACAGCACCCTCGAAGACCAGCGGCTTCAGCGACGCACGCGCCGTGTAGAGCGCAGCGGTGTAACCCGCGGGCCCGGAGCCGATGATGATCACGTTACGGACGTCGCTCACGGGTTTCTTCCTCGTCTCTGCAGACTGCCTACTGCCTACGGGGCGGCCAGGTCGGTGACTCTCACCCCACCCAACGGATCCTACGGGGCCAGCATTCCCGAGACCGCCGCGCGGCACGGCGAGGTGTCAGGACCGCGGGTAGGTGTGCGTCAGCAGAACCTCGGCCTTGCCCTGTCCGCCCTTGTCGGCGCAGGAGGCATCGAGGACGTAAGCCTGTACGTGTGTGCCCTGGGTTCCTTCTGGCAGCACCACGAGATACGCCGGTGTTCCCTCATAGTCACCGCGCTGGAAGGCGAGCGCGGCGTCCGGGCGGCCGGTGCCTGCCTTGACGCACTCCGGCAGCGGCTCGGCCGCGTTCCGCTCGTACGGGGCGTCACTGCCTTCGACGGTGAGCGACTCGGGCTGGGTCTCCCCGGGAGCCTTGAGGGTGTCAGGCCGCAGCAGCTCCTGTACCTGGGATTCCATCGGGCGGCCGTCGAAGGTGTCGGAGGTGACACCGCTCGCGGCACTGCTTGTCTTGTCGGCGGAATCACTTCCGCCCAGCGACTGCAGGCCTCCTTGGGTGAGGAAGAGGCTCGTGCCGAGCGCTGCGGCGCCGAGGACGGCACCGAGGGCCGCGATCCGGCGCCGGCTGCGCCGGGGACGGCCTGGGCCGGTGGTGGCGCGGGGGTGCCCTGCAGGACGTCCAGCCACCGGGGCGGGCTCCGGGGAGGCCGTGGAGGGGCGCGCTGGAGCAGGACTGCTCGCTGTTTCACGTGAAACATCGGGAGCGATGTCGGGGGTGGTGGCGTTCAGCAGCGCCTCGGCCGCCAGGGCTGCATCGATACGACCGGCGATGTCGGCGGGCATCCGGGGCGGGCCAGGCAGCGTTCCCAGCAGCCCGCGGATCTCCGCCAGCGAGGTACGGACGTCCGCACAGAGGGAACAGCCCTCGATGTGCCGGCGGACGGCCGCCGTACGGGACGGGGAGAGCAGCCCTTCGGTCAGGTCGGAGATCTCCGAGACGTCCGGGTGCTGTGCTGTGTCGGCCTTGCCGGTCGTGGAAGTCACGCGCGCCCACCTCCGCCCTTCACAGCAGCCGGCCCATTCGGTCCGGTATCCGATGGCCCCGACACCGGTGGGACGGATGTCCCCGGCGTCCGGTTCCTTCCCCGGTCGGGGCCCTCGTTACCCACGGTGTCGGCGCGCAGATGGCTGAGTATGGGAAGCAGCCTGGCCCGTCCGCGTGAACAGCGGCTCTTCACCGTCCCGGTGGGGACGTCGAGGATGCGGGCGGCTTCCGCGACCGGGTAGCCCTGCATGTCCACGAGGATCAGGGCGGCCCGTTGGTCGGCGGGGAGTGTGGCGAGGGCGGCCAGCAGCTCTCGGTGGAGGTCCTGGCGCTCTGCCGGTGCTTCGGCCGACTCGGCCGGTTCGAGGAGTTGCTCGAAGCGCGCGGTGTCGTCCATGGGGGAGGTCTTGCGGGAAGCGGCCTTGCGGGCGCGGTCCAGGCAAGCGTTCACCGTGATCCGGTGCAGCCAGGTCGTGACGGCCGACTGGCCTCGGAAGGTATGCGCGGCCCGGAAGGCCGACACCAGGGCGTCCTGGACGGCGTCAGCGGCTTCCTCGCGGTCCCCCAGCGTCCGGAGGGCCACCGCCCACAGCCGATCGCGGTGGCGCCGCACGAGCTCACCGAAGGCGTCGGGATCGCCGGCGACATGGCGCGCCAGGAGGTCCTGGTCGCTGATGTCGCTGCCTATCGGTTCTTCCAACGGTGAGCCCCCTCCCCCGATGTCGTCAGCTGGTGATCTTGATGTCCGAGATCTTGCCTCGGTATCCCCCGCCGCTGCCGGGCAGGTCGGTCAGCCAGACCAGAACGTAGCGCGTCTTCACGGGCTTGTCGGCCGTGAGAGTGACCTGCTCCCCCGAGCCGGAGGTCACAGTCGTGAAGCCTTCGGCCGACGTGGGCTGCGACGAGGCGTTCTCGGGCGCTGTCCGGAGCTCGACGGAGGTCTTCCCCTGGAAGGTCACCTCCACCTTCGAGATCTCCTGGGCCGTACCGAGGTCCAGGACGAGACCCACTCCGTCCTTCAGCCTGCCGAAGTTCGAGTACCCGTAGTAGATGGACGTCTGCCAGGACGTCGTGGGGCTGCCGTCGAAGGCATTCCCTATCTCCGACGGGGTCTCGGCGCCGTCGCCCTGCGGGTCGAAGTCGCTCGCACCGGCGATCGTGACCGGCTTGCCCTTCTCGGGCTGCTTCTCGTCCTCGGTGTCCTGCGGCTGAGTGGTCTGCGGCGTCTCCTGCTTGTTCTTGCCCTGGTCGAGCAGGCGGTCGGCGATCTGCCAGCTGCCCAGTCCGAGGGCCGCGATCAGGAGTGCCGAAACAGCCCACTTCAGGGCGCGGCCTGTGCGGCTCTCCAGCGGGGCAGGAGGGGCCATCACGGGCTGGGTCGCCTGCATGCCCGGACGGGGCTGCGGACGGCCGTAGGTGCCCTGCTGGTAGGTGGTGCGCTGGTAGTCGGGCGGGGTGGGGAACTCGGGCTCCGGCGGGCGGATGCGGGGCATCGCCGCCACGGCCTTGGCGAGTTCGTCCGGGGTGGTGCAGGGAGGCTCCTGCCGCGAGGCGGTGGCCCCGTCGTTGGCCAGGGCGCGCATCGCGATCTCGGACAGACCGCGGTGGACCCCTGCCCGCACCTGGTCGGGAGCGAGGAGCCCGACCCCCTTGGGGAGCCCCGAGAGGCCGTAGGCGTCGCTGTCGTACGGCCAGCGCTGGGTCAGCGCCGCGTAGAGCAGGGCGCCGATCGCCTCGGTGTCCGTGCGCTGGGGGCGCTCGGCGCTGATGCCGCGCAGTGCCGCGTTCACGGCCAGGCCACGAATCCGGTACTGGCCCGTGGAGCTGCGCAGTACGGCGCTGGGCGTCAGGCGGAGATGGGCCAGGCCTTCGCGGTGGGCGGCGGCCATCGCCTGGGAGACCTGGCTGACGAGCTGGTACGCGTCGTGCGGCTCCAGAGGGCCGGCGGCGAGGAGCGTCGTCAGCTCGGTGGAGTCGGGCAGCCACTCGTGCACCACGTATACGAGGTCGTTCTCCTCGACGGCGTCGAGGACCTGGACGAACCGAGGGTCGCCGAGCAGCGCCGCCGAGCGGGCCGCCGCGAGGACCGAACGGGCCCGGGGGTGGTCGGCCGGCAGCAGGTGGACGCCGACGGCGCGACGAAGCTTCTCGTCGACGGCACGCCAACTACTGAAACCGTCCAGACGAGTGACGCACTCCTCCAGGCGGTAGCGCCTGGCCAACTTGTGCCCGCTGTGCAGCTCGGGAGTCTCGATGGACGGCTGTTCGCCGTTCTGCCGCTTCGCGGCCTTGTCCTCTGCGACCTCGGCGGACTGCTCCGCCGTGTCCTTCGCTTCCGCCACCCCGTCGGTCGCGGCCGTGTCCGCCTTGGCGGTCAGCGGGTCGTCACCGCTGTTGTCGGCCACGTCGACGGCAGCCGTGCTACGTTCCGCCACCGTCGTTCCTGCCTCCCCATCCATTGCGCCACATCCAGCAGCCATGCCAATTGTGCCCACAGTCGGCCGCTATGCACGACACGCGGCGGCCGACGATGGTTGCGCGGGCACGGAATTCCTACCGTCCCAGGCGCCCACGGACCATACCGACCATGGAGTTCAGCTCTGCGATCCGCATGCGCTTGGCGGCCACGAAGAAGACGCCGAGCAGGACGGCGCCGCCGACGAGCAGGGCCACGAGCGAGCCGAGGGCGCCCTCTCCGAGCAGCTTCAACAGGCCGAAGCCGACGGCGCCGGCGACGACCGCGGCGGGCAGCGAGGCCAGGCAGAGACGGGCGTAGGTCCGCATGACGTGGGCGCCGTCCAGGTCGCCGCCGAGCCGGTTGCGCAGCCGGCGCCAGGCGACGCCGACGCCGACCGCGTAGGCCAGTCCGTAGGACGCGGCCATGCCGACGACGGCCCACTGGGCCGGGAGGACGAAGTAACAGGCCGCCGAGGCGGCCGCGTTGACGGCGGCGACGATGACCGTGTTGTAGAAGGGCGTCCGGGTGTCCTCGTAGGCGTAGAAGCCGCGCAGGACGACGTACTGGACCGAGTACGGGATGAGGCCGAGGCCGAAGGCCATCAGGATGAAGCCCATGCCCTGGGCCGCCTGAACGCCGCTGGAGGCGTAGAGCAGGGTGCACATCGGCACACCGAGCGCGAGGAACGCGAAGGCGACCGGGACGATCGCGACGGCGGAGTTCCGCAGACCCTGCGAGATGTCGTCGCGCACGGCGCCGGGGTCGTTGTCGTGTGCCGCCCGGGAGATGCGGGGCAGCAGGGCGGCCATGACCGAGACGGTGATGATGGCCTGCGGCATGCCCCAGATCAGCTGGGCGTTGGAGTAGGCGAGGAAGCCGGCGCCGTTCTTGCCGGACGCCTCACCGGCGGCCGTGGCGAGCTGGGTGACGACGAGGACGCCTGCCTGGTTGGCAAGGACGAACAGCACGGTCCACTTGGCGAGTTTGACCGTCTTGCCGAGGCCGTGGCCCTTCCAGTCGAAGCGGGGGCGGAAGCGGAAGCCCGCCTCGCGGAGGTAGGGGATCATCGCCAGGGCCTGGACGACCAGGCCGAGGAGGGTGCCGATACCGAGCAGCCGGATGCCGTCGTCCGGGATGGTCTGCACACCCATCTGGGACTCGGCCGAGGTGCCGTAGACCCAGATGAACAGGCCGAACGTCACGATCATCACGATGTTGTTGAGGACCGGGGTCCACATCATCGCGCCGAACTTGCCCCGGGCGTTGAGGATCTGACCCATCACCACATGCACACCCATGAAGAAGATCGTGGGCAGGCAGTAGCGGGCGAAGGTCACCGCGACGCTGTTGGCCGCGGCGTCGTCGGCGATGGTGTTCGACATCAGCCGGATCAACACCGGGGCGGCGAAGACCGCGATGATCACGATCGCGCCGAGCGCAACCATGACCAGCGTCAGCAGTCGGTTGGCGTAGGCCTCGCCGCCGTCCTCGTCGTTCTTCATCGAGCGGACGAGCTGCGGAACGAAGACCGAGTTGAGGCCGCCGCCGACGGTGAGGATGTAGATCATCGTCGGCAGCGTGTAGGCCACGGTGAAGGTGTCACCGAGCAGCGCGGCGCCGAGCGCGCCGGTGATGACCAGGCTGCGAACGAAGCCGGTGAGGCGGGAGACCAGGGTGCCGGCCGCCATCACCGCACTGGACTTCAGCAGCCCGGAGGCACGGCCTGACTTCTTCGGTGCGGGGGCGGGCATCGGGTTCGGCTCCGGAGCGGGCGGGGGAACCTGGCCGGGGGTCTGCTGGTCCCGGTAGAGGTGGGCGAAGGCGTCCGGTTCCGGCTTCTCGTCGCCGGCCCGCGTCACGAGGTCGTCGACACCCGTGAACTGGACTGTGCGGGCGTCGTCACCGTAGGGCAGATGACGCGACGGGCCGTCCGGCTCGGGCGCCGGGGTCTGCGCCCACACCCGAGGGTCCGGGGCATGCTCGGGCGCCGCCGGCTGCTGGTAGAGCGGCTGCGGCTCCTGGAAGGTGCCCGGCGGAGGCGGGGGGTGCGCGGCGCGGTCGTAGAGCGCCTCGGTCACCGGGTCCTGCGCGGACAGATCCCGGGCCTGGAAAGGATCGTGGGTGTAGGCGTCCTGGACGTAGGGGTCCTGGGCATACGGGTTCTGGGCGTACGGGTCGGAGGCAGGCTGCTGCGGTGGCGGTACCGGCGCCTGGCCGGGTCCCGGGGCCGCCGCGGGCGTTCCAGCGGACGGCTCGGTGCCACCCAGGCCCTGCCCGCGGTCACCGTCGTACGGCGCGTTCATGGTTACCCCACCTCATCGTCCCCGGCCGACCGGCCACGACATCGCTCAACGGTCCACTTTCTCACCCGGGCCGGACGGGTCACCGCTTTCGTGGGCGGTGTCCGGCGTCGGGTCACTCGGCTGCCCGGGATCGTCCTGCTCCGCGGTCTCCGCCTCGGTGCTCTGGGCAGCCGCCCGCTTGCGGCGGGTGTACATCCGGGCCCCGGCGAGGACCAGGAGCAGGACGCCGCCGGCGATGACGAGCATCACGGTCGGGGTGATCTCGTTGACCTTCACGGTGAACTGCATGGGCTCGCCGTACGGGGTGCCGTCCTTGGTGAACAGCTGGGCCGTCATCGACACCGGCCCGTTGGCGTTGGCCGAGGCATCGAACTTCACGGACTGGCTGTGCCCCGCGCCGATCTTGACGGGGAGTTCGGCGACCGGCTGTCCGTCATTGAGCTTCAGACGGGTCTTGTTCCCCGACGTGAGCCGCAGCACGAGGTCGTCCACGCCCTGCAGCAGCTTGTTCTGGACGGTCACCGGGATGGTGGCGCTGCGCCCGGAGAGCGTGAGGTCCGACTTCTCGACCAGCTGGACCTCACGCGTGAGGCTCTGGAGGTACTCGTGCACCCTGATCCGGTACAGCGAGGCCGCGGGGGCCTGACCACGCCAGGACGTGGACATCTCCCGGCTGATCGCGTTGCCGAACGGCGTCACCACGCGGTCGGGCTGGGTGAGGATGACCTTGAAGTCGTCCAGGGCGGCCCGGGTGTCCTTCATGTCGCGGAAGGCCTCGGCGGGAAGCTCCTGCTTCCGCAGCTCGCGCGGATAGCGGGAGCTGCTCGGGACCGTGGTGCCGGCATCAGGGTCAGGCTTGACCGAGGCGGCCGCGATGAGATCGAGGGGCTGAGTCCAGCGGCCGGCCGACAGGCCCCGCAGAGCTGCCGCCATGGTCTGCGCCTGCGAGGTGGTCGGCATCCGCTGGGGGGCGACCACGATGCTGCGCTGCAGGTCGGGCTGTTCCAGGGTGACCGCGAGCGACTGGGCCAGGAACTCCTGGACGGCGAGGGTGGAGTTCCCGGCGGGGAGCATGTCGCCCTCGAAGGCTGTCGAGAGGTAGGCGTCGCTGACGATGGCCGTGGTGCCACCGCCGATCGGTCGAGCCGCCGTCGGCGTGTACGGGAGGTCGTCCTGGAAGCTGTCGCTGCGGGCGATCACCTTCTGGGCGCCCGCCGAGGTCGCGACATCCATGATCGAGGGGTCGACGGCCCCGTCCACGGGCCAGGAGAAGTCGGTGGACGGCTTGACGTGAAGAATGGTCTCCACCGTCGTTCCGGCCAACTCGGTCGCCGGCTGGAGGTGGCTCAGCGAGCCGGGGACGTCCTTGCCGCGGTGGGCGAGCGAGGCGATGTCCGGGTCGGCGAACGGCAGAGCCACGACCTTGCGCCCGACGACGGCCTTCTGCAGCGAGTCCAGCCATCGCTCGGCGACGGCCTGGTTCCTGCCGGGCACCGTGCCCGTGCCGTTCTTGACCTGGTAGCTCTTCGTCATGGCGTCGACGGTGGCCAGCAGGTCCGGGTCGATCACCCAGGTCACGGGCAGTTCCTTGCCCAGCGTGACCATGTGGTCGAGGCGTCCGCCGGGAGCGAGCTCGGCGGCCAGATCGTCGTTCTCGAAGACCGGCGTCTGCTGGTCGTCCGTGCCGGTCTCGGCCGAGACATGGGCCGAAGAGATCAGCGGCCAGAGGTACGTGAGCTGGGTCTTCTTCTCCGTGGCCTCGGGCTGGTACGGCAGGAAGGTGCGCTCGATCCCGAGCACGTGCTGCCCGGGCTGTGAGGAGGTCTCACCCGAGAGGGAGACCCCGAGCTGGTAGACACCGGCGTCGTCGAGGCCGAGCTTGTCGACGGGAACGGAGAGCTTGAACTCCTGGCTGAGCCCGGCCGCCAGCCGGGGAATCTTGACCGTGTAGGCGCCACCGAGGGCAGCCGGGTCGCTCCCGGGCCGGTAGCCGGTACGGCCGGAGACCTGCTCGATCTCACTCCGGCTCGTCATCCGGGGGCCGACTCGTACGTCCACCGTGGCGTCGGTCACGGTCTGCTTGCCCTTGTTGGTCACCGACCCGGCGAGCGTGACCGTGTCGCCCTCCACCGGTGCGCTCGGCGCCAGCGTGTCGAGAGACACATCGACGGTTCGCGAGCCGGTGGCGTCCTCGGCGGCGATGGCCGGCGTGGCCACGGCGCCCTGGAGGAGTCCGGCGAGCAGCGGTGCCCCGGCAAGGAGGGACGCCGTCCGCCGCAGCCACCGACGGGCAGGTGAGGGAAGGGTCCCCTGGATGTCTGCCGCCTCGGCCACGCGCTCGCCCGTCCTCGTCGTATCAGTGGTGTCGGTGGTTCCCCGTTGCTGTGTCCAGGCATGGTAACGAGGCACGCCGGGGGCAAGTGCCGGGGACTGCTCCAGCCGATGCGGACAAGGCGGTCGCTCCGTGGGAAAACGGGGACGCTGCCCAGGGCCGGGGCACGTACCCTTTTCTGTTGTGCCGAACGCCAACGAAGACACCCCGACCGCACTGAGCCAGGTGCAACGCCGCGCCGTCAGTGAACTGCTGCGCGTCTCCCCTGTCGCCGACGACCTTGCCGTCCGATTCCAGGAGGCAGGGTTCAGCCTCGCGCTGGTCGGCGGCTCGGTGCGGGACGCGTTGCTCGGACGGCTCGGCAACGATCTCGACTTCACCACGGATGCCCGTCCCGAGGACGTTCTCAAGATCGTCCGCCCGTGGGCCGACGCGGTCTGGGAGGTCGGCATCGCCTTCGGCACGGTCGGCTGCCAGAAGAGCGGCTACCAGATCGAGGTCACGACGTACCGCTCGGAGGCGTACGACCGCACCTCGCGCAAGCCTGAGGTCTCCTACGGAGACTCCATCGAGGAAGACCTCGTCCGGCGTGACTTCACGGTCAACGCCATGGCCGTGGCCCTGCCGGAAAAGGAGTTCATCGACCCGCACGGCGGCCTCGACGACCTCGCGGCGCGCGTCCTGCGGACCCCTGGAACCCCGGAGGAGTCGTTCTCCGACGACCCGCTGCGGATGATGCGTGCTGCCCGGTTCGCGGCCCAGCTCGACTTCGAGGTAGCCCCTGAGGTCGTCACCGCGATGACGGAGATGGCCGGCCGCCTGGAGATCGTCTCCGCGGAGCGGATCCGTGAGGAACTCAACAAGCTGCTGCTCTCCGCCCACCCTCGCAAGGGACTGGGCCTCCTCGTCGACACCGGCCTCGCGGCCCATGTACTGCCCGAGCTGCCGTCGTTGCGGCTCGAGAGCGACGAGCATCACCGGCACAAGGACGTCTACGAGCACTCCCTGACCGTCCTCGACCAGGCGATCGACCTGGAGGAGGACGGGCCCGACCTCGTGCTGCGCCTGGCCGCGCTGCTGCACGACATCGGTAAGCCGCGCACGCGCCGCTTCGAGAAGGACGGTCGCGTCTCGTTCCATCACCACGAGGTGGTCGGCGCGAAAATGACCAAGAAGCGCATGACGGCCCTGAAGTACTCGAACGAGATGATCAAGGACGTTTCGCGCCTGGTGGAGCTGCACCTGCGCTTCCACGGCTACGGCACCGGCGAGTGGACCGACTCCGCCGTCCGCCGCTATGTCCGTGACGCCGGCCCCCTTCTTTCCCGCCTTCACAAGCTGACCCGCTCGGACTGCACCACGCGGAACAAGCGGAAGGCCGGTGCGCTCTCGCGCGCCTATGACGGACTGGAGGAGCGGATCGCGCAGCTCCAGGAGCAGGAGGAGCTGGACTCGATCCGGCCCGACCTGGACGGCAACGAGATCCAGGAGATCCTCGGGATCCGCCCCGGCCCGGCTGTCGGGCAGGCGTACAAGTTCCTGCTGGAGCTGCGTCTGGAGAACGGGCCGATGGAGCACGAGGCAGCTGTCGCCGCGCTCAAGGAGTGGTGGGCGACTCAGGGCTGAGGCGAACCCGTCGATGTTTCACGTGAAACATCGACGGGCGCTGGCGCGGAAGGGGTGATGTTTCACGTGAAACATCACCCCTTCTGTCGTTGGCGCCACAGCATCAGAGCGATCGAGGCGTACACCACGGCGACCATCACGACGACGGGGACGGACCGGCCGTCGGGGGGCAGCATGAGTGCGGCGACAGCGGCCGCGCCGACGAAGGCGACGTTGAAGAGCGTGTCGTAGAGGGCGAAGACCCGGCCCCGATAGGCGTCGTCCACGGACGTCTGCACGACCGTGTCCGTGGAGATCTTGGCGCCCTGGGTGACGAGTCCGAGGAGGAAGGCCGCGATCAGCAGAGGCGTCTGGGCGAAGGGCAGCCCCAGCGCGGGTTCCAGAACGGCTGCCGAGGCCGCACAGGCGGTCATCCAGCCGAAGGGCCCCAGTCGCCCGATCGCCCAGGGTGAGACGAGGGCGGCCACGAAGAAGCCCGCCCCGGAGGCGGCGACGGCGAGCCCCAGCAGCGCGAGCCCTTCCGACTCCGTGGAGCTCCAGGCGTAGCGGCAGAGCATCAGCACGGTCACCGTCAGCGCCCCGTAGCAGAAGCGCATCAGGGTCACAGCTGTCAGCGCCCGGGCCGCGGGCCGTCGCTCGGCCAGATGGCGCAGCCCGTCCACCAGGCCACGAGCCGTCGAGGCCAGCGCGGCGCCCAGTCGGGGTTGGACCACGTCGGGATCGGGGCCCAGGAGGTCACGCGCCATGCGCAGCGAGGCCAGTGCGGAACAGAGATAGAGGAGAGCGCCGAAGAGGACGACCGCGGAGTCGGAGTCCTCGGAGAGGAGCCGGATCCCGAAGGCGAGACCGCCCCCCACCGTCGCGGCCACGGTGCCGGCGGTCGGGGAGAGGGAGTTGGCGACGACGAGCCGCTCGTCGTCGACGACCCGGGGCAACGCCGCCGAGAGCCCTGCCAGGACGAAGCGGTTGACGGCTGTCACGGAGAGGGCGGAGGCGTAGAAGAGCCAGTCGGGTACGGAGGCCAGCATGAGCACGGCCGTACCGCAGGCGAGGAGGGCGCGCAGGAGGTTGCCGTACAGGAAGACCTGGCGGCGCTGCCAGCGGTCCAGCAGCACGCCGGCGAAGGGGCCGACAAGGGAGTACGGGAGCAGGAGCACGGCCATGGCGGAGGCGATGGCCGCGGGAGAGGTCTCCTTCTCGGGGGAGAAGACGACGTACGTGGCGAGCGCCACCTGGTAGACGCCGTCGGCGCACTGGGAGAGCAGGCGAACGGCGATGAGACGGCGGAAGTTCGTCAGGCGCAGGAGTACGCGCAGATCACGTACGACGGGCATGGCAGCAAGACTCACATACGAAGAGGGTCCCCGGGTGAAAGACCCGGGGACCCTCGAACGACGAAGTGGATCGGCGCTTTAGCGCTCGACCTCGCCCTTGATGAACTTCTCGACGTTGGCGAAGGCCTCGTCGTCGAAGTACTGCACCGGCGGGGACTTCATGAAGTACGAGGACGCGGAGAGGATCGGGCCACCGATGCCCCGGTCCTTGGCGATCTTCGCGGCACGCAGCGCGTCGATGATGACACCGGCCGAGTTCGGGGAGTCCCAGACCTCGAGCTTGTACTCCAGGTTCAGCGGGACGTCACCGAAGGCGCGGCCCTCGAGGCGGACGTACGCCCACTTGCGGTCGTCCAGCCAGGCCACGTAGTCCGACGGACCGATGTGGACGTTCTTCTCGCCCAGCTCGCGGTCGGGGATCTGCGAGGTGACGGCCTGGGTCTTCGAGATCTTCTTCGACTCGAGGCGGTCGCGCTCGAGCATGTTCTTGAAGTCCATGTTGCCGCCGACGTTGAGCTGCATGGTGCGCTCAAGACGGACACCGCGGTCCTCGAACAGCTTCGCCATCACGCGGTGCGTGATGGTGGCGCCGACCTGGGACTTGATGTCGTCACCGACGATCGGGACACCGGCCTCGGTGAACTTGTCCGCCCACTCCTTGGTGCCGGCGATGAAGACCGGGAGGGCGTTGACGAAGGCGACCTTGGCGTCGATGGCGCACTGCGCGTAGAACTTCGCGGCGTCCTCGGAGCCCACGGGCAGGTAGCAGACGAGCACGTCGACCTGCTTGTCCTTGAGGACCTGCACGACGTCGACGGGAGCCTCGGCGGACTCCTCGATGGTCATGCGGTAGTACTTGCCGAGGCCGTCGAACGTGTGGCCGCGCTGGACCGTGACGCCCGCGTTCGGGACGTCGCAGATCTTGATGGTGTTGTTCTCGCTGGCGCCGATGGCGTCGGAGAGGTCGAGGCCGACCTTCTTCGCGTCGACGTCGAAGGCGGCGACGAACTCGACGTCACCGACGTGGTAGTCGCCGAACTGGACGTGCATCAGGCCGGGCACCTTGGACGCCGGGTCGGCGTCCTTGTAGTACTCGACGCCCTGCACCAGCGAGGCGGCGCAGTTGCCCACGCCGACGATGGCTACGCGAACCGAACCCATTCCGGTTGCTCCCTGTGTGATCGTGGAAGCCCTGCGGGATGCAGGGATTCACTTGGCGGTGTCGTCGGACGGATCCGGCCGGGTACTGCCCCCGTGCCGGGGCAGGCCGCCCGTTTCTCCAGATTCGTTGTCGTGCTGAGCGGCGCCCTCGGGGGCGTCGGGGCCGGATCGCTGATCCCGTCCCGCCCGCTCGCTCTCGATGAGCTCGTTCAGCCAGCGCACTTCACGCTCCACGGACTCCATTCCGTGGCGCTGCAGCTCAAGTGTGTAGTCGTCGAGGCGCTCGCGCGTCCGGGCCAGAGAGGCGCGCATCTTCTCCAGGCGCTCCTCCAGCCGGCTGCGGCGGCCTTCCAGTACCCGCATCCGCACCTCGCGCTCGGTCTGACCGAAGAAGGCGAAGCGGGCGGCGAAATGCTCGTCCTCCCAGGTGTCCGGGCCGGTGTGGGAGAGGAGCTCCTCGAAGTGCTCCTTACCTTCGGCCGTCAACCGGTAGACGATCTTGGCGCGGCGTCCTGCGAGTGAAGCGGCGAGCGCGTCCTCGGGGGCGCTGCCCGGCTCCTCGATCAACCAGCCGTTGGCGACCAGCGTCTTGAGGCAGGGATAGAGGGTCCCGTAGCTGAAGGCCCGGAAGATGCCCAGCGAGGTGTTGAGCCGCTTCCGCAGCTCGTACCCGTGCATCGGCGCTTCGCGGAGCAGGCCGAGGACGGCGAACTCGAGGATTCCCGAGCGCCTGCTCATCCGTCGCCCTCCTCTGCTGTCGGGTGCCTTATGCCGTACTGATGTATCGACTCGATACATCCAGACGATAGAACGGCCGAACAGCTGCGACAAGTGGGGCCACGGTGACCGGCGTCACATCGTCAATTCACAGCAATCGACTTGCCTGATTTGGGGTGAACTTCGGCTCTAGGAGGGTTTTGGCCGTGCGTAGTCTTGCGGCATGCAGACCACCGGGAACCGAGCGACGCCGCACGGCGTCAGTGCTCCGGGTGACCGGCTGCGGTACGGAGAGGCCTTTGGTGAGGTCTGGCCGTGCGCATTTCGGGGGGACCGGAACTCAACTGCCGCTTCCAGGCGTACGCGCCTGCCCGAGGAGTAGTCGTTCGATGAGCGAGCATCGTCGCAAAATGCCGCAGTCGCATGCCGTCGTACGTCGTGAACTGGTAGTGGCTGAGGTAGTCGCCGCGGGGGTCAGGTATCGGCTCGACCCGGTTGGGCGGCAAGAGATCCAGCCGA
>NZ_JBEZNQ010000058.1:0-50799 GCF_040653315.1 Streptomyces sp. NPDC047981
GACGCCGGGGCGCCCGGGGCGCCTTGGGGCGGCGTCGGTGGGGTGGGCGGTGGCGATGCGGGCGGCGGTGGGGTGGGCGGCGGTGGGGCTTTGGGGCCGCCGGCGCGGCGGTGGGCCGCCCGGGTGCGCCAACCGTCGGCGGGGTGGCGGGTCATGGGGTGCGCTCCGGGAGCGTGCCGGTTCCGGTGGCGAGGGCCAGGTCGATCTCGTCGGCGTAGGGCATCGCCGGGGAGCAGGCGAGGCGGCCCGCGACGATGGCACCCGCCGCGTTGGCCCGGCGCAGGGTGCGGTCCAGGTCCCAGCCGGCGAGCAGCCCGTCGCAGAGCGCCCCGCCGAACGCGTCGCCCGCGCCGAGGCCGTTGACCACCTCGACCGGCAGCGGCGCTACCTCCGCGCTCTCTCCGTCGGCGGTCAGCGCGAGGACGCCCTTGGGGCCCTGCTTGACGACCGCGATCCGCACTCCGGCGGCGAGCAGCGCGCGGGCCGCCGCGTGGGGCTCGCGCTCGCCCGTCGCGACCTCGCACTCGTCCAGGTTCCCCACGGCGACGGTGGCGCCGCGCAGGGCCTCCCGGTAGAGGGGGCCCGCCTCGTCCGGGTCGGGCCAGAGCGCGGGGCGCCAGTCCAGGTCGAGGAAGGTCAGGTCGCCGGTGCCCGCCTCGCCGCGCTCCCGCAGCGCGCCGAGCGTCGCCGCGCGGCTCGGCTCGACGCTCAGCCCGGTGCCGGTCACCCAGAACGCCCGGGCCGCCCGGATCGCCCCGAGGTCCAGCTCCTCCGGGCGGATCTCCAGGTCCGGCGCCCGGGGCCGCCGGTAGAAGTGGATCGGGAAGTCGTCGGGCGGGAAGATCTCGCAGAAGGTGAGCGGGGTCGGGTACGCCGGCACGGGCGTCACCCAGCGGTCGTCGACCCCGAACCCGCGCAGCTCCGCGTGCAGATACGCGCCGAACGGGTCCGCCCCGGTCCGGCTGACCAGCGCCGTCCGCCGGCCGAGCCGGGCCGCCGCGACGGCCACGTTCGCGGGCGAACCGCCGAGGAACTTCCCGAAGGTCTCCGCCCGGGCGAGCGGGACGCCGACCTGGAGCGGATAGAGGTCCACCCCGAGACGCCCCATCGTGATCAGCTCGTACGGCTCCGGCTCCGCATCCACGCGCGCCACCTCTCACGTCGGCCACCTAGGCCCTCTCATTTGGATCATGCCGGGCTCGCGGGCCCTGGCACCGCGCCTCGCCGCGTTGTCGTCGGTCCCCAACGCTCCGCGTTGACTCCCTCCTCCGCCTTGCGATCCGTCCCCTAGGCCCAGAGGGCCTGGGGAGACCCCATGCACCAGACCCCGCTCCCTGATCCGGCCTGATCCAAACGACAGGCCCTACGCCCCTCACCCAGGTCTAGTCGTCCGTCCCGAACCCTGTCAACGCTATGTCCTTACATTCGGACGAGCGCCTCGGCGCGTCTTGACGCGCCGTTCCGGGCGCGGTCAAGGTGGCTCACATGACGAAGCCGTCGCCGCTGTCCCGCATCCGTATCGGCTCCGCCCCCGACTCCTGGGGCGTCTGGTTCCCCGACGATCCCCGGCAGGTCCCCTGGCAGCGCTTCCTCGACGAGGTCGCCGACGCCGGGTACGCCTGGATCGAACTCGGCCCGTACGGCTATCTGCCCACCGATCCGGCCGTCCTGGCCGAGGAGACGGGCCGCCGGGGCCTGCGGGTCTCGGCGGGCACGGTCTTCACCGGGCTGCACCACGGCCCCTCCGTCTGGGAGAGGACCTGGGCCCATGTCGCGGACAACGCGGCGCTCGCGCGGGCGATGGGCGCCGAGCACCTGGTCGTCATCCCGTCCTTCTGGCGTGACGACAAGACGGGCGAGGTCCTGGAGGACCGCACGCTCACTCCCGAACAGTGGCGCGATCTCACCGGTCTGACCGAGCGTCTGGGCCGCGAGGTACGGGACCGCTTCGGGCTGCGGATCGTCGTCCACCCGCACGCGGACACGCACATCGACAGCGAGGAGAACGTGGCCCGGTTCCTGGACGCGACCGACCCGGAGCTGGTCTCCCTCTGTTTGGACACCGGGCACTACGCGTACTGCGGCGGCGACAGCGTCAAGCTGATCGAGACGTACGGCGAGCGCATCGGCTATCTCCACCTCAAGCAGGTCGACCCGGAGATCCTCGCCGGGGTGGTCGCCGACGGGGTGCCGTTCGGGCCGGCCGTGGCCCGGGGCGTGATGTGCGAGCCGCCCTCGGGGGTGCCCGCCCTAGAACCGGTCCTGGCGGCGGCCCAGGCGCTCGACGTGGACCTCTTCGCCATCGTCGAGCAGGACATGTACCCGTGCGAGCCCGACAAGCCGTATCCGATCGCGGTCCGCACCCGCCGCTTCCTGCGCTCGTGCGGAGCGTAGGAGGCTCCGGAGCGCCGCGCGCCACGCCGATGTGACCATGCGCCACTTACGTCACATCCGTCCTCCTGTCGTCACACATATCTCCATTACGCGGGCTTTACGTCACAGCCGCTCGACAGGCGCTCCCCTCCCGTTGGAAGGGGTCGTTGCAAGGGGCACAGGCTGGGTGATCGCCAGCGTCCGCCCCGCAGCTCCCCCGAACGGCACCCCCGCCGCGCCGCTGCGAGGCGGGCAGGGAGGTGCCGCACATGACGGACAGAAGGCTCTGGTCCTACAAGGACATCGCCGCGCACATCAAGGTGCAGCCGGACACCGTCCGCTCCTACCGGAAGCACGGCCTGCTGCCGCCGCCCGACCACGTCGAGTCGGGCAAGCCCTACTGGTACGCGGACACGATCCGCTCCTGGGTGGCCAACCGCCCCGGCAACCGCAACCGCCGCGACTGACCCCGCACCGCCGTCGGCCCCGCACCGCCGCACGGTCCCACCGGCACCTGGGGTGTCGGCGGGACCGGCCGTCCGGCACGGCGCGGTTCCGGGGGTCAGCCCCCGACGGGTTCCTTGTCCCGTTCGGGTATCGGAGTGGAGGGCGGCGTCGGCTTCGGGGCGTCGCTCTCGCTGATGCCGAAGCGGGCGTGGAAGCGGCGCAGCGCGGGCGGGGACCACCAGGTCAGTCGGCCGGTCAGTTTCATGACCGCGGGGACGAGCAGGCTGCGGACCACCATCGCGTCCATCAGGACGGCGAGCGCGACCCCGAGTCCCAGCATCTTGGTGTTGGTCACCCGGGAGGTGCCGATGGCCACCATGACGACGGCGAGGATCACGGCGGCCGCGGTGATGAGGCCGCCGGTGCGGCTCAGTCCGAAGCGGACCGCGTGGTCGTGGTCGCCCGTCGCGTCGTACTCCTCCTTGATGCGGGAGAGCAGGAACACGCCGTAGTCCATGGAGAGTCCGAAGGCGACGCAGAACATCAGCACCGGCAGGTTCGTCTCGATGTCGCCGGTCGGTGTGAAGCCGAGCAGCCCCGACAGATGGCCGTCCTGGAAGACCCAGACCACCGCGCCGAACATCGCCGTGAGGCTGAGGGCGTTGAGGACGACGGCCTGGATCGGGATCACCACGCTGCCGGTCAGCAGGAAGACCAGGACCAGGGTGACGACCACGATGATCGCCAGCGCCCAGGGCAGCCGGTCGCCGATGGCGTCCTTGGAGTCGACGAGGACGGCGGCCTGGCCGGTCACCGAGGTGTCGAACGGGGCCGGCGCGGCGCGCAGTTCGCCCACCACCCGCTGGGCGGTCTCGCCGACGCCCTCACCCTCGGGCACCACCGTGAAGTACGCGTGGTTCGCGGCGCCGCCGCCCGTGCCGGCGGTCACCGGTCCGTCCACCCGGACGATCCCTTCGAGGGCCTGGATCCGCTCGCGGTACCCGGCGTAGGCCTCCGGGGTGGCGGCGCCCTCGGCGAGGACGGTGAGCCCGCCGCCTGGGTTGCCGGGGAAGCCCGCGCGCAGTTCGTCCTGGACCACCCGGGACTCGGCGGTGGTGGGCAGCTGGCGGTCGTCGACCGTACCGAACTTCACGCCGAGGAAGGGCAGTCCGAGGAGGATCAGACCGGTGGCCGTGGCCACGGCGAACACCGGCGCCCGCCGCATCACCAGCGCCGCCGTGCGCGCCCAGCCCGTCCCCGCCTCGGCGGCCTCGGACTTCGGTCCTGTCGCGCCGCGGCGGCGGAACAGGCGGCGCAGGTCGAGCGCGTTGACCCGGTCGCCGAGCAGCAGCAGCGCGGCGGGCAGCAGGGTCAACGCGGCCGCCGCGGCGAGCAGCACGACCGCTATGCCCGCGTAGGCGAAGGAGCGCAGGAAGTACTGCGGGAAGACGAGCATCGCGGCGAGCGAGACGGCCACGGTGAGCGCCGAGAAGAGGACCGTCCGGCCGGCGGTGCGCAGCGTGGTGCCGATCGCGGTCAGGGGGTCGGCCCCGGTCCCCAGTTCCTCGCGGAAGCGGCGGACCACGAACAGGGCGTAGTCGATGGCGAGTCCGAGCCCCAGCGCGGTGGTGAGGTTCTGGGCGAAGACGGAGACGTCGGTGAACTCCGTGATGCCGCGCAGCACCGCGTTGGTCCCCAGGATGGCCACGATGCCGATCCCGAGCGGCAGCACGGCCGCGACGGCGCTGCCGAAGACCATGACGAGCAGGACGAGCGTCACGGGCAGGGCGATCAGCTCGGCCCGCAGCAGGTCCTCCTGGATGACCGTCTGGATCTCGTGCTGCACGGCCAGCGACCCGCCGAGGGAGACCTCGACCGGCCCGTGCGTGCCCCGGTACTCCGGGGCGATCCGCTCCAGGATCTCGCCGGCCGCCTTGTCGTCGCCCTCGACGCGGGCGGCGATCACGGCCTGCCGGCCGTCCTCCGAGCGCAGGGCCGGGGCCCCGGTCCCCCAGTAGGAGCCGATGCCGCTCACCCCCTGCTCGGCGTCGAGCCGCTCGGCGAGCCGACGGGCCTCGGCGGCCACGGCCGGATCGTCGACCCGGCGCTCCCCCGCGTCCACGAGCAGCAGCAGGTTGGGCTGGGAGGCGGGGAACTCCCGCTCCAGGACCTGCGTCGCGTACGTGGATTCGGCGTCCGGGTCCTCCCAGCCGCCGCTGCCCATCCGGTCGGCGACGCCGCCGCCCGCGAGCACGGCCAGTGCGGTGATCACGAGCGCGACCAGCAGGGACATGCGCGGCCTGGCCGTCACGAACCGGGTCCACCCCCCGCCCGGTGAACCACCCGGCGCACCGCCCGGTGAACCACCCCGCGGACCGCCCTGGGCGGTCGCTGCGTTCTTGACTTCGGCCATGACGCGGTGTCCCCTTCACCTGACCCATGCGCTCCGTTCCCCGGCAGGCCGCATGGGTCGACCATTGCCATAAAATGGCAAACACGAGCGACCGCTCGCGTTTCTCAAGAATGCGAGCGACCACTCGCGTTTGTCAATCGCGTCGAGGAGGCTGTGGACAGCCATGTCCGAGGAACCCAGGCCGCGCCGCCGCCAGGCCCGTGGCGAGCGCCGCATCGCGCAGCTGCTCCAGGCCGCCGCGAACGTCTTCTGCACCAGCGGCTACACCGCGGCCAGCACCAATGCCATCGCCCGCGAGGCGCACGTCTCGCCGGGCACGCTCTACCAGTACTTCCCGAACAAGGAGGCCATCGCGATCGAGCTCGGCGACCGCCTCATGCACGAGATGCGGGAGGCCCACGGCCAGGCCTTCTCGGCGGAGAACCTCGCGCTGCCGCTGCCCGAGATGCTCGACGCCGTCGTCGACCCGATGATCGAGTTCAACTGCCAGAACCCGGCCTTCCTCGCCCTGATGCACGGCTCCGACGTCCCCGGCCGGATCGCCGAGGAGCACGACGCCCTGCACGTCTCCCTGCTCGCCCGCATCCGGGACCTGCTGGGGGTCTACATCCCCGGCATGCCGGAGGCGGAGCGCGCCCTCGTCGCCGACATGACCTTCGCCGTCTTCAAGGGCGGCCTCGCCCTGGTCCTCGCCGCGCCCGAGGGTCCGGAGCGGGACGCGACCTCCGCCGAGCTGAAGCGGGTGCTCTTCCGCTACCTCGACCCGCTCGTCGGCTCCGCCCTCGCCCCCAAGCAGGCTCTCACCACGACTCCGACCCCCTGATCGCCTCCTTCGGCAGGGCCTTCTCGCCGGCCCCCGCCCGGATCTTCAGGGCGATGAGCGGGAAGACCAGGACCGAGACCATGCCGGCCCCCACCAGCGCCGCGGCCTCGCCCTCCGACAGGGCCTTGTCGTCCACGCCGATGGTGGTGATCGCGACGACGAGCGGCAGCGCCGTGGACTCGTAGAGCACCAGCGCGCCGCGCTCCTTGCGGGCCAGGTCCTGGGGGGCCAGGAACCAGACCGGGCCGCCGCGCACCACGAGGAAGAGCAGCAGGAAGAGCGGCAGCAGGAGCAGCGTGCGGCCGCCGTCGAGGAGCGAGGCCAGGTCGAACTCGATACCGGTGACGACGAAGAACACCGGCACAAGGAAGCCGAAGCCGACCGCCTCCACCTTCTCCAGGATCGCGGGACCCGCCTCCGGCGCGGCCCCGGCCAGGACGAGCCGGGTGATCATCCCGGCGGCGAACGCGCCGAGCAGCACGTCGAGCCCGAGCGCCTGCGAGGCGCCCAGCATCAGCGCGAGCAGCAGGAAGACGAAGCGGACCGCGAACTGGGCGCTGCTGTGCAGGGTCTTGCGGATGACCGACGAGAACCACGGCGGACTCGGCCGCAGCGCCCAGAAGACGGCCCCCGCCGTGAGGGCGGCGAAGACGGCGAGGAGCGCCGTCGACTCGGCCGCGCCGCGGCCACTGAGGAGCAGGGCCATCGCGATGATCGGCCCGAACTCCCCCACCGCGCCGAAGGCCATCACCACCGAGCCGAACCGGCCCTGCAGATCCCCCGCGTCGCGCAGCACCGGCAGCACCGTGCCGAGCGCGGTGCTGGTGAGCGCGACACCGATGAAGACGCCGTTGTGGAACCCGTCCCCGAGGAGCAGGCCGGCCCCGAGGCCGAGCGCCAGGGCGATCAGCCACGCCCACACCGAGCGCGTGAGGGTGTCACCCCGCACCTTCCCGAACTCGATCTCGTACCCCGCGAGGAAGATCAGCATCGCGAGGCCGAGCTGGGAGAGTCCGTCGATGAGGGCGTCCGTGTGCGCCCAGCCGAGGACGTCGGGGCCGATGAGGATGCCGAGCAGGATCTCGAAGATGACGAGCGGGACGGGCAGCCTGCGGCCCACCGCGTAGGCGAGGAGCGGCGCCAGGACGGCGATCGACATGATCAGGATCAGAGTGGTCCCCGAATGCGACATATCGGGTATCTACCATAGAGTCACCCGCCCGGACGGGGCGTGACCGGTACTCGACTGGAAGCCATACCCCCTAGGGGTATAAACTATGGTTCTGTACGAGTCCGCACCAGCACGACCTCTCGAAGAGGAGACCGTCATGACCGCCGAGACGACGACCGAACTCACCACCGTGTACCAGGTCAAGGGGATGACCTGCGGGCACTGCGAGGGCGCGGTCTCCAGCGAGATCTCCGAGATCGCCGGGGTCTCCTCCGTCAAGGCCGTGGCCTCCACCGGCCAGGTCACCGTGGTCTCCGCGGCCGCCCTCGACGTGGAGGCCGTCCGCGCCGCCGTCGACGAGGCCGGCTACGAGCTGGTCGACCAGGCCTGAGGCCGAACGGCACCTGGCCCGGCAGCACGTCCGAGGCCGGACGGCCCTCAGCCCGACACCAGGCCTGAGGCCAGGTCGGCCCTTGGCCCCGCGCCAGGCCTGAGACCGGGAAAACCCCGGCCCCACACCTGGCCGGGACCGACTCACGCACCACCCGCGCAGGGCCGTACCGTTACGTGGTACGGCCCTGCTCCCCTTTGGATCCGCACATGACTCCGAGCCCCGCGCCCGCCACGCAGACGACCGAGCATGTCACCGAGCTCGTCATCGGCGGGATGACCTGCGCCTCCTGCGCCGCCCGCGTCGAGAAGAAGCTCAACCGGATGGAAGGCGTCACGGCCACCGTCAACTACGCGACGGAGAAGGCGCGGATCGCACACACTCCGGAGACGGCGGTCGCCGACCTGATCGCGACCGTCGTCAGGACCGGCTACACCGCCGAGGAACCCGCGCCGCCGGACCCGGCCCCCGAGCCGTCGGACACCCCGACGGAGGACCCCGAACTCGCCGCGCTCCGGCACCGGCTGACCGTCTCGGCCGTCCTGTCCGCCCCGGTCGTCCTGCTCGCCATGGTCCCGGCCCTCCAGTTCGACAACTGGCAGTGGCTCTCCCTGACCCTCGCCTCGCCGGTCGTCGTCTGGGGCGGGCTGCCGTTCCACCGGGCCGCCTGGACCAATCTGCGGCACGGCGCCGCGACCATGGACACCCTCGTCTCCGTCGGCACGCTGGCCGCCTTCGGCTGGTCCCTGTGGGCGCTGTTCTTCGGAGACGCCGGCATGCCCGGCATGCGCCACGGCTTCGACCTCACCGTCGACCGCGCCGCCGGCGCCTCCGCCATCTACCTGGAGGTCGCGGCCGGGGTCACCACCTTCATCCTCCTCGGCCGCTATCTGGAGGCCCGCGCCAAGCGGAAGGCCGGCTCGGCGCTGCGCGCCCTGATGCGGCTCGGTGCCAAGGACGTGGCGGTCCTGAGGGGCAGTACGGAGGTACGGGTCCCGGTGGCCGAGCTGCGGACCGGCGACCGCTTCGTCGTCCGCCCCGGCGAGAAGATCGCCACCGACGGGACGGTGGTCGAGGGTGCCTCCGCCGTGGACGCCTCGCTGCTCACCGGCGAGTCCGTACCGGCCGACGTGACCGCCGGCGACCCGGTCACCGGCGGCTGCCTCAACACCTCGGGACGCCTCGTCGTCGAGGCGACCCGGGTCGGCGCCGACACCCAGCTGGCCCGGATGGCCAAGCTGGTCGAGGACGCCCAGAACGGCAAGGCAGAGGTGCAGCGGCTCGCCGACCGGATCTCCGCCGTCTTCGTGCCCGTCGTCCTCTACATCGCCCTCGCCACCCTGCTGACCTGGCTGTTCGTGGTCGAGGACACCACCGGCGCGTTCACCGCCGCCGTCGCCGTACTGATCATCGCCTGCCCCTGCGCGCTCGGCCTCGCCACGCCGACCGCGCTGATGGTCGGCACCGGGCGCGGCGCGCAGCTCGGCATCCTGATCAAGGGCCCCGAGGTCCTGGAGTCCACCCGGCGCGTCGACACGGTCGTCCTGGACAAGACCGGCACGGTCACGACGGGCCGGATGCGGCTGACGAAGGTGTACGCGTACGAGGGCGTGGACGAGGCGGAGCTGCTGCGGCTCGCGGGCGCCCTGGAGCACGCCTCCGAGCACCCGGTGGCCCGGGCGGTCGCGGCGGGCGCCGCCGAGAAGCTCGGCGAGCTGCCCGCGCCGACGGCTTTCGCGAACGTGCCCGGTCTCGGGGTGCGCGGCACCGTCGACGGGCACGCCGTCCTGGTGGGCCGCCCGGCCCTCCTGGAGGCCGAGGGCGTCGAGGGCGTTCCGGAGGTGGCCGAACCGGGGGCCGTGCTTGTCGCCTGGGACGGGCGGGCGCGCGGGGAGCTGACGGTCGCCGACGCCGTGAAGGAGACCAGCGCGGAGGCGGTCACGCGGCTGCGGGCCCTCGGCCTGACGCCGGTGCTGCTGACCGGGGACGGGCGGGCCGTGGCCGAGACGGTGGCGGCCGAGGTCGGCATCGACGCGGACCGGGTCTTCGCCGAGGTCCTGCCCGAGGAGAAGGTCGAGGTGGTCCGCCGCCTCCAGGCGGAGGGCCGGACGGTCGCGATGGTCGGGGACGGTGTAAACGACGCCGCCGCGCTGGCCACCGCCGATCTGGGCCTGGCGATGGGCACCGGGACGGACGCCGCGATCGAGGCGAGCGACCTGACGCTGGTCCGCGGGGACCTGCGGGTGGCGGCGGACGCCATCCGGCTCGCCCGCCGGACCCTGGCCACGATCAAGGGAAACCTGGGATGGGCCTTCGGTTACAACGTGGCGACGCTCCCGTTGGCCGCTCTCGGCCTGCTGAACCCGATGATCGCCGGTTTGGCCATGGCCTTTTCGTCCGTCTTTGTCGTGACAAACAGCCTGCGACTTCGGCGCTTCACGTGAATTCACCTACACGTGACGCACAGGACCTTCACAAAGAGACCTAGATCACAGATATTTGGGGGTAACCATTCGGGCCGTTCGCGAGTCTAAGTGGGCGATGCCAAGAACGTCTTGGGGGACGTTCATGGGATGTCTTGGGGGACGTCCCAGGCAGCAGCGTTGGCCGGGGCACGTGCACCGGGGAGCTTTGAGCGGCCCTCCCGTACGTACGTACCCCGGCAGACCGCCGCAGACCCGCGTAGCTTCTGCTGAACCCGGCAGACGCCCGGCCCGGATCCCGTGGGGGGAATCCGCACCGGGGATATGGAAAGCGCCCCGCTCGTCGACCCGTGGGGGGATCGACAGCGGGGCGCTTTTCGTTGCGCGGGAGAGCCTGCGGCCCGAGGCTCAGCGGCTCTCGACCGGGACGAAGTCGCGCAGGACCTCGCCGGTGTAGATCTGGCGCGGGCGGCCGATGCGGGAGCCCGGCTCCTTGATCATCTCGTGCCACTGGGCGATCCAGCCCGGAAGGCGGCCGAGCGCGAAGAGCACGGTGAACATCTCGGTCGGGAAGCCCATCGCGCGGTAGATGAGGCCCGTGTAGAAGTCCACGTTCGGGTAGAGGTTGCGCGAGACGAAGTAGTCGTCGGAGAGCGCGTGCTCCTCCAGCTTGAGCGCGATGTCCAGCAGCTCGTCGGACTTGCCGAGCGCGGAGAGGACGTCGTGCGCCGCCGCCTTGATGATCTTGGCGCGCGGGTCGAAGGACTTGTACACCCGGTGGCCGAAGCCCATCAGGCGGACGCCGTCCTCCTTGTTCTTCACCTTGTTGATGAAGGAGTCGACGTCGCCGCCGTTGGCCTTGATGCCCTCGAGCATCTCCAGGACCGACTGGTTGGCGCCACCGTGCAGCGGGCCCCAGAGGGCCGAGATGCCGGCGGAGATCGACGCGAACATGTTCGCCTGGCTCGAACCGACCAGACGGACGGTGGAGGTCGAACAGTTCTGCTCGTGGTCCGCGTGCAGGATCAGGAGCTTGTCGAGCGCCGAGACCACGACCGGGTCCAGCTCGTACTCCTGGGCCGGGACCGAGAAGGTCATGCGCAGGAAGTTCTCGACGTACCCGAGGTCGTTGCGCGGGTAGACGAAGGGGTGACCGATCGACTTCTTGTAGGCGTAGGCCGCGATCGTCGGCAGCTTGGCGAGCAGCCGGATCGTCGAGAGGTGACGCTGCGTCTCGTCGAACGGGTTGTGGCTGTCCTGGTAGAACGTGGACAGCGCGGAGACCACCGAGGAGAGCATCGCCATCGGGTGGGCGTCACGCGGGAAGCCCTGGAAGAAGCGCTTGACGTCCTCGTGCAGCAGCGTGTGCTGGGTGATCTCGTTCTGGAAGGACGCCAGCTCGTCGACCTTGGGAAGCTCACCGTTGATCAGCAGGGAGGCCACCTCGAGGAAGGTGGACTGCTCCGCCAGCTGCTCGATGGGGTAGCCGCGGTACCGCAGAATGCCCTGCTCGCCATCGAGGTAGGTGATGGCGGATTTATAGGCGGCGGTGTTGCCGTATCCGCTGTCCAGGGTGACCAGACCGGTCTGGGCTCGGAGCTTCCCGATGTCGAAGCCCTTGTCACCGACGGTGCTCTCGACCACCGGGTAGGTGTATTCACCGTCCGCGTACCGCAGTACTACAGAGTTGTCGCTCACGTCATCCCTCACCGACGTAGTGCCTCTTCTTCGAGGTGCCCTGACTGTCTCTACCATCCCCCATTTGGCTCAGGAGAGTGCACTCGGGGTCGACCATTGGGCCAATTGGCGGCACTCAGTGCCGTCAACCTGCTCATCTTGCCCCCTTCGCCCCGCTTCCGGAAGTCCGGGGTCCCCTTTCACCTGGCTGCCGAGAGCCGGTGGGCCAGTGCGGTGAAGCGTCTGCCTGCGGAAACCGTGCGCACGGCCTGGGCGATCGCCTTGCGCGAACCGACCAGGACGACGAGCTTCCGCGCCCGGGTGACGGCCGTGTAGAGCAGGTTCCGCTGGAGCATCATCCACGCGCTGGTGGTGACGGGGATCACGACCGCCGGGTACTCGCTGCCCTGCGAGCGGTGGATCGTGACGGCGTAGGCGTGGGCCAGTTCGTCCAGCTCGTCGAAGTCGTACGGCACCTCCTCGTCCTCGTCCGTGCGGACCGTCAGGCGCTGTTCGACGGTGTCGAGCGCGGTCACGACGCCGACCGTGCCGTTGAAGACGCCGTTCTCCCCCTTCTCGTAGTTGTTGCGGATCTGGGTGACCTTGTCGCCGACGCGGAAGACCCGGCCGCCGAAACGCTTCTCGGGGACGTCGGGTCGGGCGGGTGTGACGGCCTGCTGGAGCAGCCCGTTGAGCGCGCCCGCGCCGGCCGGGCCCCGGTGCATGGGCGCCAGGACCTGCACGTCCCGGCGCGGATCCAGGCCGAACTTGGCGGGAAGTCGCCGGGCCGCGACCTCGACGGTGACCCGGGCGGCGTCCTCGGTCTCGTCCTCCACGAAGAGGAAGAAGTCCGGCAGCCCGGTGGTGACGGGCGCCTGCCCGGCGTTGATGCGGTGGGCGTTGGTGACCACCCCGGACTGCTGGGCCTGGCGGAAGATCCGCGTCAGCCGGACGGCCGGCACCGGGCTCTCGGGCGCCAGCAGGTCACCCAGCACCTCCCCCGCGCCGACCGAGGGCAGCTGGTCCACGTCCCCGACGAGGAGGAGGTGGGCACCGGGTGCCACCGCCTTGACCAGCTTGTTGGCGAGGAGCAGGTCGAGCATGGACGCCTCGTCGACGACGACCAGGTCCGCGTCGAGCGGCCGGTCCCGGTCGTAGGCCGCGTCCCCGCCGGGCTTCAGCTCCAGGAGGCGGTGGACGGTGGAGGCCTCGGCGCCGGTCAGCTCGGCCAGGCGCTTGGCGGCCCGGCCGGTGGGCGCGGCGAGCACGACCTTGGCCCGCTTGGCCCGGGCCAGCTCAACGATCGAGCGGACCGTGAACGACTTGCCGCACCCCGGGCCGCCGGTGAGCACGGCGACCTTACGGGTCAGGGCGAGCCGCACCGCCTCCTCCTGCTCGGGCGCGAGGGAGGCCCCCGTGCGGTCGGCGAGCCAGGCGAGCGCCTTGTCCCAGGCGACGTCCTGGAAGCCGGGCATACGGTCCTCCTCGGCACGCAGCAGCCGGCGGACCTGCCCGGCGAGGGACAGCTCGGCGCGGTGGAACGGCACCAGGTACACGGCCGTGACGGGCTCCCCCTCGGGGCCCGGCACCGACTCCCGTACGACCCCTTCCGGATCCGCCGCGAGGTCGGCGAGGCACTCGATGACGAGCCCGGTGTCGACCTGGAGCAGCTTCACCGCGTCGGCGATGAGCCGCTCCTCGGGCAGGAAGCAGTGGCCCTGGTCGCTGGACTGCGACAGGGCGTGCTGCAGCCCGGCCCTGACCCGGTCGGGGCTGTCGTGCGGGATGCCGACGGCCTGGGCGATCCGGTCGGCGGTGAGGAAGCCGATGCCCCAGACATCGGCGGCGAGCCGGTAGGGCTGGTTGCGGACGACGGAGATCGAGGCGTCCGCGTACTTCTTGTAGATCCGCACGGCGATGGAGGTGGAGACGCCGACGCCCTGGAGGAAGACCATGACCTCCTTGATGGCCTTCTGCTCCTCCCACGCGGCCGTGATGTTCTTCGTCCGCTTGGGGCCGAGGCCCGGCACCTCGATCAGACGCGCGGGCGCCGCCTCGAGGATGTCGAGGGTGTCCAGGCCGAAGTGCCGGGTGATGCGGTCGGCGAAGACGGGACCGATGCCCTTGACGAGCCCGGAGCCGAGATAGCGACGGATGCCCTGGATGGTGGCGGGCAGCACCGTCGTGTAGTTCTCGCACGTGAACTGTCTGCCGTACTGCGGATGGGAGCCCCAACGCCCCTCCATCCGCAGCGACTCCCCCGGCTGGGCCCCGAGCAGCGCCCCGACGACCGTGAGGAGATCGCCGCCACCGCGCCCGGTGTCGACGCGGGCGACCGTGTACCCGCTCTCCTCGTTGGCGTACGTGATCCGCTCCAGCACCCCTTCGACCACCGCGTGACCGTGGCCCCGACCCTCGTTGGACATGGACCGACGGTAGCGAAGGGCTCGGACATCGGGGGCGGGCGGCCGGGAGCCTGTGGACATCCCGGCGGCACTGGTTAGGCTCGTCCCTCCGACGATCTTGCACGAAGGGGAGAAGGCCGTGCGCAGTGCCGCCGTGACGCCCGCGGGTGACCGCATCCGCTGGGTCGAGCTGCCGGGGCGGGAACCGGTGCGGGTGTACGTGCACGGGCTCGGCGCCACCTCGCCCGCGTACTTCACGGAGGTCGCGGTCCATCCGCTGCTCGCCGGGCACCGCTCGCTCCTCGTCGACCTGATGGGGCACGGCCACAGCGACCGGCCGACGGATTTCGACTACACCCTGGAGTCCCACGCGGACGCCCTCGCCGCGGCGCTGGCCTCGGCGGACGTCACGGGCGCCGAGCTGATCGCGCACAGCATGGGCGGCTCGGTGGCGATCGTCCTGGCGGCCCGTCATCCGCACCTGGTCTCCCGTCTGGTCCTGGTCGACGCGAACCTCGACCCGATCCCGCCCGGCTCCGCCGCCGGCAGCAGCGGCCTCGCCTCGTACTCCGAGGAGGAGTTCCTGGCGGGCGGCTGGGCGGAGGTCCGCGACCGGGCCAGCGCGCACTGGTGGTCCACGATGCGGCTGACGGGCCGGGAGGCCCTGCACCGCAGCGCGGTCCACCTCACGCGCGGCACCGTGCCCACGATGCGCGAGCTGCTGCTCGGGCTCGACATCCCGCGCGCCTACCTGTGGCCCGAGGCCGACGGGTTCCTCCCGGGCGCCGACGCGCTCGCCGCGTCGGGGGTGTCGGTCGTCGCCGTTCGCGACTGCGGGCACAACATCATGCTGGACAACCCGGAGGCCTTCGTCCGCGCGTGCGCGGCGGAACTCCGAGGTGCCGAGCGGCCGGACGAACCGTAGCGTTTCCGGCATGACTGATGAATCGTTCCAGGACGACGTGCTGCACGAGCTGGGCGACGACCGTCTCCAGGAGATCGCCGCGCTGATCGGCACGGACGCGGCCGGAGCGCAGGAGGTCGTGGGCGACTCGGTGTCCGCGCTCGACGGAGAGCTGCGGCAGGCGGCGTCCGAGCCGAGCAGCGCGGACGAGGTACGGCAGGCCTTCGAGGAGGTCGCCTCCGCCGAGCCGCCGCTCCAGGGCGTGGCGGGCTTCGGCGGCCTGGTGAGCGGCGGCCTGCTGGCCGGGGTGCTCGGCAGGCTCGCGAAGCCCGCGGCCACCGCGGTCGCCAAGCGGACGGGCATCCCCGCGGCGACGGTCTCCCGCGCGATCGAGCTGCTCGTCCCCGTGGTCCTCGCCGTGATCACCAAGCGCGCGGCGAGCAGGAAGACGGGCGCGGGCGGCACGGCGGGAGGCGCGGGCGGCCTGGGCGACATCCTGGGCGGGCCCGCGAAGTAGCCCAGGGCGGGCCCGTGGGTCGACCCGTGGACAGCCCTCGCCCCGCATGCCTCTCCGGCCGACGCGCGCACCGGCGCCCACTCGGGCCGACGCGCGCCCGGTGGCGTACGCGGGCCGACGCGCGCCCGCCTCCCCGGGAGGCCCTTCGGCCGTCGGCACCAGCAGGTCGGCCCGAGAAGGCGAGCCTGGAAGGTCGGCCCCACCAGGTCCGCCCGAGAAGGTCAGCCCACCTCTCGTACGAAGTCGGCCACCGTCTCCTCCAGGACCTCCACGCCGTCCCGGGCCCACAGCTCGTCGTTGAAGAGCTCCACCTCGATGGGGCCCGTGTACCCGGCCTCCTCGACGAGGGCGCGCCACCACCGGAGGTCGATCGCGCCGTCGCCCAGCCGGCCCCGGCCGGTGAGGACGCCGGCCGGCAAGGGGGTCGTCCAGTCGGCCAGTTGGAAGGCGTGGACGCGGCCCGCCGCGCCCGCGCGGGCGACCGCCGCCGGGGCCCGGTCGTCCCACCAGACGTGGTACGTGTCGACGACCACGCCCACCTGCGAGGCGGGGAAGGGCTCGGCGATCTCCAGGGCCTGGTCCAGGGTGGAGACCGCGCAGCGGTCCGCCGCGTACATCGGGTGGAGGGGCTCGATGGCGAGCCGGACGCCCCGCTCCCCCGCGTACGGCGCGAGTTCGGCGACGGCCTCCCCGATCCTGGCGCGGGCGGCCACCAGGTCGCGGCTGCCCGGGGCGAGGCCGCCGGAGACCAGGACCAGGGTGTCCGTGCCGAGGGTGGCCGCCTCGTCGATCGCGGCGCGGTTGTCGTCCAGCGAGTCCGCCGTCGTGAAGAAGCCGCCCCGGCAGAGCGAGGTGACCGTCAGGCCCGCGTCGCGGACCAGCTTCGCCGCCGCTTCCAGTCCGTACTCCGCGACCGGCTCCCGCCACAGGCCGACGCCCGGGACACCGAGCCGCACGCAGTGCTCCACCAGTTCCGGCAGGGACAGTTGCTTCACGGTCATCTGGTTGATGCTGAAACGCGAAAGCAGGCTCACCGCTCGACTCCGTACACCGCCAGAAGGGACCTCATCCTCGACTCCGCCAGCTCCGCATCGGGGAACAGGCCGAGCCCGTCGGCCAGTTCGTACGCCCGGGCCAGGTGCGGCAGCGAGCGCGCCGACTGCAGGCCTCCGAGCATCGTGAAGTGGTCCTGGTGGCCCGCGAGCCAGGCCAGGAACACGACTCCCGTCTTGTAGAAGCGGGTCGGCGCCTCGAAGAGGTGCCGGGACAGCTCCACGGTCGGATCGAGCAGCTCCCGGAACCCCTTCGCGTCGCCCGTGTCCAGGATCCGCACGGCCTCCGCCGCCAGCGGACCCAGCGGGTCGAAGATGCCGAGCAGCGCGTGGCTGAAGCCCTGGTCGTCGCCCGCGATCAGCTCGGGGTAGTGGAAGTCGTCGCCCGTGTAGCAGCGCACACCCTGCGGGAGGCGGCGGCGCAGCTCGACCTCGCGCCGGGCGTCCAGGAGGGAGACCTTGATGCCGTCGACCTTGTCCGGGTGGGCGGCGATGACCTCCAGGAAGGTGTCGGTCGCCGTGTCGAGGTCGGCCGAGCCCCAGTACCCGCCGAGCGCCGGGTCGAACATCGGGCCGAGCCAGTGCAGGATCACCGGCTCGGCGGCCTGGCGGAGCAGGTGGGTGTACGTCTCCAGGTACTCCTCCGGCCCCCGGGCCGCCGCCGCGAGGGCGCGCGAGGCCATCAGGATCGGCTGGGCGCCCGCGTCCTCGACGAGGGCGAGCTGCTCCTCGTACGCCGTCCTGATCGCCACCAGGTCCGCGGGCCCGGTCAGTTGGTCCGTGCCCACACCGCAGGCGATCCGGCCGCCGACCGCCTTCGCCTCGGCCGCCGAGCGGCGGATGAGTTCGGCCGCGCCCGCCCAGTCGAGGCCCATCCCGCGCTGGGCGGTGTCCATGGCCTCCGCGACGCCCAGGCCGTGCGACCAGAGGTGGCGCCGGAAGGCGAGGGTGGCGTCCCAGTCGACGGCGGCCGGGCCGTCGGGGGTGGTGTCGGCGTACGGGTCGGCGACGACATGGGCCGCGGAGAAGACCGTACGGGAGGTCAGGGCGCCGCCCCCGGGAGCCGGGGTGCGGGCGGGGCGTGGGAGGTACTCCCGCATCCCGCCGGACGCGTCGGGCAGCCGGATCACAGGTGGACCTCCGGGACGTCGAGGCGGACGCCCTCGGCCGAGGAGCGCAGCCCCAGCTCGGCGAGCTGTACGCCGCGCGCGCCCGCGAGCAGGTCCCAGTGGTACGGCTCGTCGAGGACCACATGGCGCAGGAACAGCTCCCACTGCGCCTTGAAGCCGTTGTCGAACGCGGCGTTGTCCGGGACCTCCTGCCACTGCTCCCGGAAGGGCTCGGTCGCCGGGATGTCCGGGTTCCAGACCGGCTTCGGGGTGGCCGAGCGGTGCTGGACGCGGCAGTTGCGCAGCCCGGCGACGGCCGAGCCGTGGGTGCCGTCCACCTGGAACTCCACCAGTTCGTCGCGGTTGACGCGGACCGTCCAGGAGGAGTTGATCTGGGCGACCGCGCCGCCCTCCAGCTGGAAGATGCCGTACGCGGCGTCGTCGGCGGTCGCGGCGTAGGGCTTGCCCTCCTCGTCCCAGCGCTCCGGTACGTGCGTGGCGACGTGCGCGGTGACGCTCGTGACCCGGCCGAAGAGCTCGTGAAGGACGTACTCCCAGTGCGGGAACATGTCGACGACGATGCCGCCGCCGTCCTCGGTGCGGTAGTTCCAGCTGGGGCGCTGGGCGTCCTGCCAGTCGCCCTCGAACACCCAGTAGCCGAACTCGCCGCGCACGGAGAGGATCCGGCCGAAGAAGCCGCCGTCGATCAGGCGCTTCAGCTTGAGCAGGCCCGGCAGGAAGATCTTGTCCTGGACGACGCCGTGCTTGACGCCCTTCTCGGTGGCGAGCCGGGCCAGTTCGAGGGCGCCCGCGAGGTCACCGGCGGTGGGCTTCTCGGTGTAGACGTGCTTGCCGGCGGCGACGGCCTTGCGGATGGCCTCGACGCGGGCGGAGGTGACCTGGGCGTCGAAGTAGATCTCCACGGAGTCGTCGGCGAGGACGGCGTCCAGGTCGGTGGACCACTCGGTGAGGCCGTGCCGCTCGGCGAGCGCGCGCAGGGCGTGCTCGCGCCGGCCGACGAGGACGGGTTCCGGCCAGAGGGTCGTGCCGTCGCCGAGGTCGAGGCCGCCCTGCTCGCGCAGGGCGAGGATCGAGCGGACGAGGTGCTGGCGGTATCCCATGCGTCCGGTGACGCCGTTCATGGCGATACGGACCGTCCTGCGTGTCACGAAGGTGCCTCCATCACGTACACAAGCTCTAACAGAAAGCGCTTTCTACGAACGGAGACGCTAGCCTGCCGACAACACACCGGACAAGGGGTCCGCCGGACTCGTCTCGACGCCCCCGACCCGGCTCTCGACCCGGCTCCCGCCCGCGTTTTTCCGGAGGTACGCGATGACCGTCACGCTGTCGGATGTGGCCGCGCGTGCCCAGGTGTCCCCCGCCACCGTCTCCCGCGTCCTGAACGGCAACTACCCGGTCGCCGCCTCCACCCGGGAGCGGGTGCTGCGGGCCGTGGACGAGCTGGACTACGTCCTGAACGGGCCGGCGAGCTCGCTGGCCGCCGCCACCTCGGACCTGATCGGCATCCTCGTCAACGACATCGCCGACCCCTTCTTCGGGATCATGGCGGGCGCGGCGCAGAACGCGATCGGCGAAGGGGCGCCGGGCCGGGCGGGTGGCGAGAAGCTGGCCGTCGTCTGCAACACCGGCGGCTCCCCGGAGCGCGAGCTCACCTACCTGACGCTGCTCCAGCGGCAGCGTGCCGCCGCCGTGATCATGACGGGCGGGGCGCTGGAGGACCCGGACCATGTGGCGGCGGTGTCGACGAAGCTCGCGAAGCTGACGGACGCCGGGACCCGGATCGTGCTGTGCGGCCGGCCGCCGGTGGCGGGGGACGCGAGCGTCGCGGCGCTGACCTTCGACAACCGGGCGGGTGCGCGGCGGCTCACGGAGCACCTGCTCTCGCTGGGCCACCAGCGGATCGGGTACGTGGCGGGGCCCGCGGACCGGACGACGACCCGGCACCGCCTGGAGGGCCACCGGGACGCGCTGGCGGCGGCCGGGCTGCCCGAGGGACCGGTGGTGCACGGCCCGTACGACCGCCGCTCCGGCTACGACGCGACGCTCGAACTCCTGCGCAGGGAGCCGGAGTTGACGGCGGTCCTGGCAGCCAACGACACGGTCGCGCTGGGCGCGTGCGCGGCGCTGCGGGACCGGGGTCTGCGGATTCCGGAAGACGTCTCGGTGGCGGGCTTCGACGACCTGCCGTTCTCGATCGACGCGGTCCCGGCCCTGACGACCGTACGTCTCCCGCTCCACGAGGCGGGCGCCCGCGCGGGCCGGCTCGCGGTGGGCACGGAGGAGCCCCCGCCGGGCGGCGTGACGACGATCCCGGCAGAACTCCTGGTCCGGGCATCGACGGCCCGGCCGCGGGGGTGACGGGGGCCGACGCGGGGTGACATGTGCGGCGCGGGGTGCTGGGCGCTGCCGGGGGCACAGGTCACATCCGCGCCGGCGCTCCCGATTCCGCGTCCGGGGTCTGGACCGGGGCCTGGCCCCGGACCGGTACCGGCAAGGCGCCCCCCTCCACCGGCGCACCGGCCGCGCGCCCCCGCGACAGCGACGTCAGTGCCACTCCCCCGACCAGGAGCGCCGCCGCGCACCAGCGCAGCGGGGTGACGTTCTCGTCGAGGAAGAGCGCCGCCGACGACATCCCGAAGACCGGGACGAGCAGCGAGAAGGGGGCCACCGAGGACGCCGGGTAGCGGCGCAGGAGCCATCCCCAGGCGCCGAAGCCGAAGACGGTGACGACCCAGGCGCAGTAGACGACGACGCCCACGCCGGTCCGGTCGAGGCCGCGCAGCGCTTCGAGATCGCGTTCCGGACCCTCCAGGAGGAGGGAGAGGGCGAGCAGCGGCAGGACGGGCACGGTGCTGACCCAGACCATGAAGTTGAGCGCGTCGGGCGGGGCCGCCTTGCGGGTCAGGACGTTGGAGACGCCCCAGCAGGCAGCGGCCGCGACGCACAGCGCGAAGCCCACCAGCGGCCCTGACGCACCTTCGTCGACCGCCGCGACACCGATGCCCGCGAGCGCGACGGCCATGCCCGCGATCTTCACCTTCCCCGGCCGTTCGCCGAGCGCGAGGAAGGCGAACAGCGCCGTGAAGACCGCCTGGATCTGCAGGATCAGCGAGGAGAGGCCCGCGGGCGCGCCGAGGTCCATGCCCGTGAAGAGCAGCCCGAACTTCGCGACGCCCAGGGCGAGTCCGACCCCCACGATCCACTTCCACGCGACGGTCGGGCGGCCGACCAGGAACACGGCGGGCAGCGCGGCGACGAGGAAGCGGAGGGCGGAGAAGAGCAGCGGCGGGAAGTGGTCGAGGCCGATCTCGATGACGACGAAATTGACTCCCCAGACGGCGGCGACGAGCGCGGCCAGGGCGACGTGGGCAGGGCGCATGGGAAGAGCGTCACCCATCCCGAACGTGTAGCACCAGCGCGTATCTCTTCATGATTGGATGAAGCAACGCTTCATCCAATCTCCCCGAGAACGCCCGAGAACCCCCGAGAACCCCCGAGAACCCTTGAGGAGCGCCCGCCCATGCTCGATCTCGGCCGCCTGCGCGCCCTCCACGCCGTCTCCGTCCACGGCTCCGTCGGGGCGGCGGCCGCCGCCCTCGGGTACACCCCGTCGGCCGTCTCCCAGCAGATCGCCAAGCTGGAGCGGGAGACCCGGACGACCCTGCTCGAACGCCGGGGCCGCGGGGTCAGGCTCACCGACGAGGCGCATCAACTGGCCGCCACCGCCGAGCGGTTGCTGTCGATCGTCGAGGAGGCGGAGGTACGGCTCGAAGAGCGCCGCGGGCTGCCCGCCGGGCGGCTCTCCATCGGCTGCTTCGCGAGCGCCGCGCGCGGCCTGATGCCCCGGGTGCTCGCCGACCTGGCGGCCCGTCACCCCGCGCTCGACGCCCGCCTCACGGAGGTCGACCCGCACCTCTCGATCGAGCTGGTCGGCCGGGGCGTGATCGACCTGGCCGTGGCCCACGACTGGGACATCTCCCCGATGCCGTCCCCGCCCGGACTCGACCAGGCGGTGATCGGCGACGACCTGTGCGACGTCCTCGTGCCGCACGACCATCCGCTGGCGGCCCGGGCGTCGGTACGGCGGGAGGAGCTGGCACAGGAGCGGTGGATCACCCAGCCGCCGGGGTCGGTCTGCCACGACTGGCTGATGCAGACCCTGCGGTCCACCGGCTGTGAACCGCACGTCGTCCACCAGGCGGAGGAGAACCACACCCAGGTCGCCCTGGTCGCGGCCGGCCTCGGAATCGCGCTCGTGCCGCGCCTCGGGCGCGGAGCGCTGCCGCCCGAGGTGACCCCGGTCCGGCTCGACCCGGTGCCGAGGCGCAGGCTGCACGCGCTCTGGCGCAGGGGCGCGGCCCGCCGCCCGGCGATCACCGAGACCGTCAGGACCCTCCAGGAGCACTGGCCACGGGTGGCGTCGGCGACGACCTGAAGCGCCGATTCCTGCTCAGATCCTTGACCTGGCAGTTACTTTCGGGCTATCCGTGCTCCTTGGAAGTTTCCTTCATCGACGTCCCTCCCCCATCCTGCACGGCCGGAAGGAGCATCAGTTGCACCACCGCGCCCCCTCCCCCTCCCCCTCTCCCGCCTCCGCCCCCTCCCGACGCACCCTTCTCACGGTGTCCGCCGCAGCCGCCGCTGCCGCCGTCACCGGAGCCGCCGCCCCCGCCCGGGCGACCGGCGACACGACGCACGACCGTACGCTCGAAGCGCTGATCTCCCGCATGTCCCTGGAGGAGAAGGTCGGCCAGCTCTTCGTCATGCGGGTGTACGGCCACTCCGCCACCGCCCCCGACCAGGCCGACATCGACCTGAACCTCTCGGAGATCGGGGTCCGCACCGCCGCCGAGCTGGTCGAGAAGTACCACGTCGGCGGCGTCATCTACTTCTCCTGGGCGCACAACACCCGGGACCCGCACCAGATCGCCGCCCTCTCCAACGGCATCCAGCGGGCCGCCCTCGCGCAGCCCACGCCCGTACCAGCCCTCATCTCCACCGACCAGGAGCACGGCATCGTCTGCCGGGTCGGCGAGCCGGCCACCCTGCTCCCGGGCGCGATGGCGCTCGGCGCCGGCGGCTCGCGCTCCGACGCCCGCGAGGCCGCCCGGATCGCGGGCGCCGAGCTGGCGGCCGTCGGCATCCGGCAGAACTACGCACCGGTCGCCGACGTCAACGTCAACCCGGCCAACCCGGTCATCGGCGTCCGCTCCTTCGGCTCCGACCCCGAGGCCGTCGCCGACCTGGTGTCGGCGCAGGTCAGGGGGTACCAGTCGGCCGGGGTCGCGGCGACCTCCAAGCACTTCCCCGGGCACGGCGACACCGCCGTCGACAGCCACTACGGCCTGCCGACCATCACCCACACCCGCGCGCAGTGGACCGAACTCGACGCCCCGCCGTTCCGGTCCGCGATCGCCGCCGGCATCGACTCGATCATGACCGCGCACATCGTCGTCCCCGCGCTCGACCCGAGCGAGGACCCGGCGACCCTCTCCCGCCCGATCCTCACCGGCATCCTGCGCGAGGAGCTCGGCTACGACGGTGTCGTGGTGACGGACTCCCTCGGCATGGAGGGCGTACGGACGAAGTACGGCGACGACCGCGTGCCGGTCCTCGCGCTCAAGGCCGGCGTCGACCAGCTGCTCAACCCGCCGAAGCTGGACGTCGCCTGGAACGCGGTCCTCAAGGCCGTCCAGGACGGCGAGTTGACCGAGGCGCGGCTCGACGAATCGATCCTGCGGATCCTGCGCCTCAAGGCCAAGCTGGGGCTCTTCCGCCGCCCGTACGTGACGCTCGCCGGAGTGGGCCGTACGGTCGGCACCCGCGCCCATCTCGCCCGGGCCGACCGGATCGCCGAGTCCACCACCACCCTGCTCCTCAACGAGGCAGGCTTCCTGCCGGTCAGCCGCCGCAGCCACGGCAAGGTGCTCGTCGTCGGCGCCGACCCGGCCTCGCCCTCGGGCACCACCGGGCCGCCGACGACCACCCTGGCCGCCGAGTTCACCTCGCTCGGCTTCACCGCCACCGCGCTGTCGACCGGGATCACCCCGACGGCGGCGAGGATCGAGGAGGCGGTGGCGGCCGCGGCGGGCAAGGACCTGATCGTGGTCGGCACGTACAACGTCTCGGCCACCAGCCCGCAACGCACCCTCGTCGACCGGCTCGTGGCGACCGGGGTGCCCGTGGTGACGGTCGCGATCCGCAACCCGTACGACATCGCCCGGCTCTCCGGGCAGCGCGCCACCCTCGCCGCGTACTCCTGGACCGACGTCGAACTGCGCGCCGCCGTCCGGGTGATCGCCGGGCACGCCCGGCCACAGGGCCGTCTGCCCGTCCCCGTGCAGCGGGCGGACGATCCGACACGGTTGCTGTACCCGGTCGGCCACGGCCTGTCCTACGCCTGACGTAACCAGTGACGCAGGCCCCCCGTTCTCCCTGGCGTCCGCCCGCTCCGGCGGGCGACGCTGGACACCGAGATCGGGGGGTCTTTCATGCGCGCTCTCACAAGCCCCGTGGCGTGGACCGCGGGGCTGCTGCTCCTGCTCTCCCTGACCGGGTGCGGGCAGGCCCCGGACGGCGGGCCGCCGCACCCCGTCACGTACACGGGCACGGGCACGGGTCCGCCGCACGATCCCGGGGCGTCGTTCCTCGGCCCCGGGGACTGCTCGACGCGCGGGACGGTCTTCCGCGAGGTCCCGTGCACGAGCGAGAAGGCCGTCGCCCGGGTGACCACCCGGTACCAGGGGCTCACCTCGGGCGCTCCGACCTGCCCGCCGAGCACCGACTTCGTCCTGCACGTCTCGGAGGGCCGCCCGGCGGCGGACGAGGACGGCGACGGCTCGGTACCGCGCGGCTACGCCTGCATGCGCAATCTGGAACCGCCGCATCCGGGTGACCCCGGGGAGGGCGGCGGCCCGAACACCGTCGTCGGGGACTGCGTCTCGCCCTCGGAGCCCTCGGGCGGGGGCCGGGTGAAGGAGACCGCCTGTGACGGTTCGGGGGAACGACCGCCCGCCTTCCGGGTCGTGTCGGCGGTCACGAGCCGTGAGCACTGCCCGTCCACGACCGCGCTGTTCGTGGCGCTGGGCGGGGAGCGTCCGGTGGGCTGTGCCCGGCGGCTGTGAAGCCTGACCGCCGGGCACAGGTGCTTCGTTACGGACGGACGCCGCGCTCCCGCTCCAGCTCGTCGTCCGCCGGCTTGTCGAGGCGGGCGTCGAAGCGGGCCAGCGGCTGTCCGGCCTGGACGGCCGGTGCCTCGACCCCGGCCCAGGCCAGGATGCGGGCCGTGGCCTTGGTGCGCTCGGCCTCGACGAGACCGGCGACCTGGGCGCCGTGGTTGGCGCCGGGGGCCGTGAGGACGTAGCTGTCACGGGCGCCCTTGCCGAGGCGGAACGGCTCGGCTCCCCACGGGTCGTTGCCGCCGTAGACGAAGAGCATCTGGTGCGCGTTGTTGCGGACCCAGGTGTCCACGTCCCGCATGGCCCACGGCTTGAACGTGGTCGGGATCTCGCTCGGCACGAAGTTCCGCGCGGGCTGGTAGCCGTAGCGGGTCAGGCCGTCGAGGTGCGGCAGCTTGATGCTGGGCGAGCCCAGCTCTGTGGCCGCCTGGTAGTAGTACGGCGTGTACGGGTCGAGGCCCTGGTCGGTGTAGAAGGACCAGCCCGAGTAGGCGTCGATCGTCTGGTAGACGGTGTCGTCGCTCGCGGTGGCCGCGTCGGGCACGTCGGCGCAGACGTCCTGGCCGTAGTACTGCCAGAAGCCCCAGACGAAGTCGAGGACGACGGCCTCGTACGCCTTGTCCAGGGAGCCGACGGTGTTGAAGGTAGCGCCCTCGGTCTCCGCCCACTCCTTGTACTTCTTCTGCAGCGGCTCACGGCGGATCAGCGCCTCGCGCTGCATCGCGTTGAGCCGGTCGCGGCACTCCTTGGTGCCGACGTTCTCGAAGAACCGGTCGTAGGCCGAGTCCTCCTTGTTGTTCACGTCGTTCGGCGCCACGTAGGCGACGACGCCGTCCATGTCACGGGGGTAGAAGCGCTCGTAGTACGTCGCCGTCATGCCGCCCTTGGAGGCACCGGTGGAGAGCCACTTCTTGCCGTAGATCTTCTTCAGCGCCGTGAAGATGCGGTGCTGGTCGCTCGCGGCCTGGTAGATGTCCAGCTTGGTCCAGTCGGCGGGCTGCGGCCGGGACGGCGTGAAGAAGCGGTACTCCATGGAGACCTGGTTGCCGTCGATGATCCGGGTGGGCTCGCGGCGGCTGGGGGTGGTGCTCAGACCGTAGCCACTGGTGTGGAAGACGGTGGGCCGGTCGGTGTCCTTGTGCAGCAGCGAGAGCCGCTGCTTGAACGTGCCCTTCCAGGGACGGCGGTGGTCCACCGGCTGGGTGTACTCGAGGACGAAGTAGCGGTAACCGGCGTACGGCTTCTCCTCGATGAGGCTCATCCCGGGGATCGCCAGGATGCGGTCCTTGATGTCCGTACCGACGGCGCTGTCCGCGACGGCGGTCGGGCTGCCGGTGGCCGGCTCGGCGGCGGTAGCCGCGCCGCTCGCGCCGACGGTGCCTATGAGCACCGTGAGCGACATCAGCCATCTCAGCGACTTGCGCATTCACCCTCCCCTTGATTCACAACGGTGCCGCGAACCTAGCGGGGCAACGTGCGTACCGCCAGACCCAGTTGCCCCTTACCCGCCCTCAGGATCTGTGTACCGATCACCTAAACTCCCGCACGCCATGCAGCACAAGGCACGACACGGGAGACACCGATGACGAGGAGTTACCGGGTGAGGGCGATGGTGGCGCTGATGGCCACCGTCGCCGCCTCACTGCTGGTCACGACACCCGCGCAGGCCGCGCCCGACCCCGGGCTCGACCTCTCCAACTTCGAGCTCCGCCCGCTCTCCAACAAGACGGAGCTCCAGGGGCGCATAGCCAAACTCAACGCCGACCTGCCCAACATCGGCGTGAACTCGCTCCTGAAGGAAGCGCAGACGAGCGGCCGTACGGGCCAGTGGAGCAACAGCGTCTGCAACCCGGCGGCCGTCGAGTCCGGCACGACCCCGCAGGGCTTCGCCAAGAGCTTCTGCTTCGACGACTCCGACAACGGCAACAGCGACTCCGAGTGGTGGCCCCAGGGCGTGACCACGGTCGCCGACGCCGACGAGGACCAGACCTGGGGCGACCCGGAGACCGGCTGGAACCCGGCGGACCACAAGCCGATGCTGGTCACCTGGTACAACAAGGACGACTGGGACGGCGACAAGAAGGCCGACGACGTCGACGAGGGCGGCACGAACACCGAGCGCAAGGGCGTCCGGATCTCCTTCATCGACGCGAGCACCGGGAAGTACGCCCACGTCCTGCTGGTGTACCCCTTCATCAACGACTCGGGCAACGCCAGTTACATGAGTGTGCGCACGTCGCAGCACTACTCGACGCCGGGCGGGAAGCAGTACGGCTCGCTGCACGCGGGCGGCATGGTCTGGTACGGCTACTACCTGTACGTGGCGGACACCAACCGCGGCTTCCGCGTCTTCGACCTGCGCAACATCATCGACCTGGGCGCGCTGCCGGCCGAGAAGTGGGGCAAGTCCAAGACCGCGATCGGCAGGCAGGACGGCGTGTACAACGCCCACGGCTACCGCTACATCCTCCCGCAGAGCGACGGCTGGACGAACTCCGCCTGCGACACGGTCGAGCCGCCGCCGGGCACTCCGTGCGACATGCAGGACGAGGAAAAGACCTGCCAGGCCACGGACGTCACCCCGAAGACCAGCTTCGCGAGCCTGGACCGCTCCTCGGCCACCCGGCACATCACCACGGGTGAGTGGTGCGAGAAGGCGAAGGTCACCGACGCGTTCACGACCGGCCGGGTGATCCGCTGGCCGATGAACACCAGCGGCGGCACACCCTCCCTGAACGCCAACGGCTACTGGGCGGCGAACGAGGCGTACCGCGTGCCGTTCCTCGCCTCGGAGCAGGACAACGGCGGCATCCAGGGAGCCGCGGTCATCGACGGCACGTACTACCTGAGCCAGAGCCGCGGCCAGGCGAACGGCCGGATGCTCGTCGCCAGGCCCGACACCGCCACCGGCCGCCTCGTCGAGACGTCCCCCCGCCGCACCTCGGCGATCGGCGTCGAGGACTACTCGGTCTGGCCCGGCACACCGAACCGCCTCTGGACGGTCACCGAACACCCGGGCAAGCGGATGCTGTTCAGCGTGACGCCGTAGCAGCGATCGGAGATCGTAGAAACGCGAGCGGGCGGACCGGGCATCCCGGTCCGCCCGTTCTCGTCCGGCCACTCCTCAGCCGAGGGCGAGCAGCCCGGTCCAGCCGACCTCTCCGACCTTGGTCGGAGCACCGTGGGTGTCCGGGCCACCCGGGTAGAACCGGAGTGTGCCGTCGGCCATGACGGCCCACAGATCGGGGATACGGTCACCGGTGGCGTCGGCGATTCCCTGGATCATCGGGATACTCGCCCGCGTCCACCCGCCCAGACCGTACGTGAGGTCCTGCCCCGCCCCTGAGGCACCCGCGGACGCCAGGGACCCAAGATCGACGCCTCCGCCGGCCGCCGCCTTGCCCGTACGAAGAACGAGGCCGCGAGCGGTGTCGTCGGTGCGCCTCAGCAGGTCGGCCACTCCGTCACCGGAGTAGTCGGCGAGGCCGACGATGTCGCTGGTGGACCATCCACCACCGAAGAGCCGGGCTTCGGTGAAGGCGGCCCCGGTGTAGCCGGTGAAGGCCCACAGTTGATCCCCGGCCTTGGCCATGGCATCGGGCAGGCCGTCGCCGGTGATGTCTCCGGTGGCGACGATCTGGGTGAGACCCGTGGTGGCGGGGGCGTTCGACGGCAGCAGGATCTCCACCCGTTGGGCGGTGTTGAAGCTGCCGTAGCCGTCGCCGGGGAAGACGTACAGCTTGCCGTCGGGCAGCCGCGCCATGAGGTCGTTGACGCCGTCGCCCGGGAACCAGTCACCATGGTGGCTGAGCAGCGCAGGACCGCCGTCACCTTGCCAGTAGCCGTCTTCGAGCAGGCCGTTGGCGTCGATGGCCGCCGGCATGTGGATGCCGACATCGCCACGGGTCGAGGCAGCGTAGTGCCGCAGGTTGCCGAAGGAGTCGATGGCGAGAAGGTCGGGGAACCCGTCGCCACTGAGGTCGCCGGGAGGGTCGGGCACCTTGCGGGGCTTGACGTAGAAGATGTACTTCATCGGTGCCGCGGAGCGGTTGCCGGCGTTGTCGACCGCCCAGACGAAGAGGACGTTCACGCCTGCGGCCGGCGGGGACAGCGTCTTCTTGACCGGCGCGCCCTTGGTGGTGGCCAGGGCGGGGTTGGTCGTGGGGTTCGGGGCGTTGAAGGCGTACTCGTACTTGACGACACTCTCGTCGGGCGTTCCGGCGGCGGTCTCGGTGGCGAAGGTGAACTCCCCAGCCGTGCCGAATTCCACCGTGCTCCACTGATCGTGGTCGTCCCCGGGTGCGGGGAACGGGGCGGAGGTCACCTTGGGGCTTCCGGGTGCGGTGTGGTCGACCGTGAACTGGCAGAAGGCGGTGGTTCCGGCGGGGCCGTGAGCCGAGACACCACCCTCCGTGTCGATCGTCCAGGCGGTCCAGGAGTACGTCTTGCCGCTGACGAACTTCTCCCAGTCGAGCGGAACGCTGATCGCCCCGTTGCTGGCAGGCTCTTTGTCAGTGTCAAGCAGAGGAGTTCCGGGTGTGTCGTTACGCCAGACCTTCAGGTGGACGTGCTTCAGGTCGCCGTCGACGTCGACACCTGTGACGCGGAAGGTGATGTCACTCTTGCCGATGGCGACGTAGGGGGCGTTGATGTCACACATGCCGCCGGGGCTCGTCGACATGCCGCCCTGGAGCGGCTCATTCGGGTTGTGGTTGTAGATGGTCTCGATGTACGGCGAGTTCTCGCCGTTGGCGATGATCTTCTTCCAGTAGTTGGTGTTGGACTCGTTGGCGGCGCGCAGACCAATACCGATGAGAGACCACTTCTTCGTCGCCGCCTCCTGGGCGGCGGACTTGATATCTGTTCCCACCCACTTGTCCGGGCAGCTTCCGGCCTTGTAGCCGTGACCGTTCGTCTGGCTGCCGAGTACGCGTCCCCAGATGTTTGGACTGCCTTGATTGTCCCAGTTCGTGGTTGGGGTGATGGTACTGGTCAGATACACGTTGTACTGAGTGGCCGCGCACCCCCAGGAGTAGGTCTGAAGGACCCGGAAGTACGAGGACTTGATGACAGCGCCGTACAGCTTCTTGTCGTGGTTGAAGGTGAAGACGGACCGGGAAAGACCTTGGGTGGTCGCCTCATAGCCGACACGGGATTCGTTGCTGCCGTCGTTGAAGTTCTGCCCGTTGTAGAAGCTCGAGCGCGGGTGCTTCGCGTAGAGCAGCGTCCAATCGTTCTTGCGCCCCTTGAAGGAGGGGTCGATGAAGACGGGGTAAACCACATCGGGGTCCGTGAGGGACGCGGGGCTCACGGCCAGCTGGAGAACTCCGTCGGAGGAGAGCGTGGCGCCGAGAACGCTGTCGTGACTTCCGGGCTGCGGGCCGGCCAGCCCGGGCAGGGCCAGGGCCGTGTCCGCGACCGCCGGGTCCGGCGCCGGCGCCGGCTCACCCTCCGTCTGCCGGATGGCGCCTGCCGAGTCCCAGAGGTAGGGGGTCGGCGCGGCGGCGATCTCGTCGCCCGCGGGGTTCAGGGCGCTGACCACGTGGGATTCCGAGTTCAGCCGGAAAGTGAGCGTGGGCGAGGAGAGGCGGTAGTCCAGGTCCTTCAGGAGGGGATCGACCGCCGCCTCACGGGAATGAACGATCAGGACGTGGGAGTAGCCGCCGTCGCGGGCGGTGAGCAGGAGGTCGATCCCGGGTCGTACGTTCTCGTAGAGGGCACGGGGACCGTCGACGACGGGCGCAGGGAGCGGACCGGGCCAGCTGACGACGAGGTCGTGGCCGTCGACCGTCAGTCGTACCAGTTCACTCCAGATGCGCGCGTCTGCGGAATCGGCACGCACTGGCGATTCGGCGGGCACCGCGGCCAGGCCAGCACGCTGCACGGCGCGCGAAGCGCGGTTCGACTCGGAGTTACCCGCGCTGAACAGCAGCGGATCGTTCACGGCCGCGGGCGCGTAGCCGCCCTCGACCTTCCGCAGAGTGGTGTCGATCTTCTTCCACTCTCCGTCGACCTTGGCGCGGATCGTGTCGCTGTTCGTGCGCGTGCGCAGGAAGCCGTCAGGCTGGGCCCAGGTCGTGGAGTTCGCGGTGCGCTCGGCCGTCGCCTCGACGTCCTTGCCGACGCGCTTTGCCTCACGGAGGGCGTCGGAGAGACCGAGTTGCTGCCGGGCGGTCGCTTCGCGCCGCGCCTGCGGGGCGGCCTCGGGCGCATCCCCAGCAACGTGCACGGCGAAGGGGAGGGCCACGGCGGCGACTAGAAGCACGGACAGCACCGCGTACCGACGGCGAGTCCACCGCGTCCGCCTTTCGTCGGCTGCCGTGGGAGCGGATGCGGATTCGGCCTGGCCATCCGAAGACCGGGCTCTTCCTATGTCGTCCGGTTCCGTTTCCGTCGACGCGTCCATGAGTCCCTTTCCCCCCGTGGGCAGATGGAGACTGCGCCTCTTTGATGGCACGCTGCCCTTGGATTCCTGCTGTGCGCACAGAAGCGCCAGCAGAGCATGGCCCATCTTCACGTTTTCGTCACTCCCCGCCCCTGCGTGCACAGATGGGGAGCGGGAGGGAACCGGAAGCGCTCTGGAGGAGTCTCTCCAGCAATGAAGGCCCCGTTCAGGGACCGGAGTTCCGGCGAGACCGGACAAACACCCCTGCTTTCGGGTGGACTTGTCGCCATTCATCCGGTTGGTCGACTTCGAGCGGAACGATCTTCCTCGGGTCAATCATTTCACCATGAAGCGTTCGCCCTCATATCCCTTGAATTCTGCGGCAATTGTGCGTGAGGAATGTCACCGCGCAAGCCTCTGGTGTGGATTTCCTGTGGCGACTGCCTCCACAATCCTGTGAATATTTGCTGGTTTCCCGCTCGGCCGGCTCTCCCCGACCGCAGCGGAAATGGGGGGTTTCATGTCCTGGTCCGGTTCGGGGCGTCCGTTCCGTGCGTCTCGGCGCGGAAGGCGGGGTGCCACGCGCCGCGCCGGCGTCGTCCTGTCGGCGCTCGTGGCCATGTCGCTTCTGCCGACAGAGGCGTTGGCGACCCCTCCACCGGACGACCCCGAGTCGCACAGCGTGCAGCTGCCGGACCTCCAACAGACCGAGAAGGCCCCCGAGGACGAGGCCAAGACCGAAGAGCTGACCAGCTGGTCCGGCGAACCGGTTAACCCGCCGGAGGAGTTCAACCCGAACCCGGACGAGGTCGTCCCGCCCGCCGCCGACACGGGCTCGGTGGACCTCACCCAGGCGGCGGGTGCTCTTGTCCCCGTCGAGGACCTCCCGGTGAAGATCGGTCAGGCCTCCGCACCCCAAGGCGAACCGGCCCCACCGGCCCCTTCGGGTACCTGGAACGTCGAGGTCGAGGCTCGCACCGCGACCGAATCCGCGGACGTCGACGGCGCGATCATCACCGTCACCCCGCCGCCGACCGGGTCGACTCCGCTCGATGTCGAGCTCAACTACGGCACGTTCGAGGACCTGTACGGCACCGAGTGGGCCTCGCGCCTCCAGTTCGTCCAACTCCCGGAGTGCTTCCTCACGACTCCCGAACTGGACGAGTGCTCGACCCCGGTGGACGTGCCCAGCGTCAACGATGCCGAGACGGACACCGTGCGCGCCACCATCGACCCGGCGGCTGGTCAGGCGGAGGGCCTCTCCGCCCAGGCGGGCGGCGGCACCACGGTTCTGGCAGCCACGGACTCGGGCGCGGGTGCGGGCGGCAACTACAGGGCCAGCTCCCTCTCCCCATCCGGCTCCTGGACGGCGGGCAGCAGCGGCGGCGGTTTCTCCTGGACCTACCCGCTGGGTGTGCCGGCGCCTCCGGCGGGACCGGCGCCGAAGATCAACCTCTCCTACTCCTCGCAGGCCGTCGACGGCAAGACCTCCGTCGCCAACGGCCAGGCCTCCTGGGTGGGAGACGGCTGGGACTACCACCCCGGCTACGTCGAGCGCCGCTACCGCACCTGCTCCGACGACCGTAAGAACAACCCCGGCGCCCCCAACAACACCGGTTCCGCGGACAAGGAGAAGGCGGACCTGTGCTGGGCCAGCGAGAACCTCGTCCTGTCCCTGGGCGGCAGCACGACCGAACTCGTACGCAACGACGCCGACGGCACCTGGGTGTCGGCCGGCGACGACGGCGCCAAGATCGAGTACCTGGGCAAGGACGGCACGAAGAAGGCCAAGCAGACGGGCGCGTACTCCGGGGAGTACTGGCAGGTCACCACCCGCGACGGCACCCGCTACCGGTTCGGCCGTGACGGCGTCGTCGCCGCCGAGCCCTCGCTCACCGACTCGGTCCTCACGGTCCCCGTCGCCGGAAACCACTCGGGCGAGCCATGCCACCAGGCTTCGTACGCCTCCTCGCTCTGCACCCAGGCATGGCGCTGGAACCTCGACCAGGTCGAGGACGTCCACGGCAACGCCATGACCATCGACTGGCAGTCGGAGGTCAACCGCTACGCCCAGAACGGCAAGTTCACCGCAGCGAAGGCGTACGAGCGCGCCGGCCACCCGACGCAGATCCTCTACGGGCTCCGCAGCGACAACCTCAGCGGTCCGCCGGCGGGCAAGGTCGTGTTCAAGACCGACCAGAGGTGCATCAAGGAAGGGGCAACCGCCTGCAGCGACGCCGAGTTCGACTCGAAGAACTACGGTGACAAGCAGCCCTGGTGGGACACGCCGTCGACGCTCTACTGCAAGACGGGCCAGGCCAAGTGTTATGTCACGGCACCGACGTTCTGGACCCGGGTCAGGCTGACCACGATCGAGACCTTCGGCCAGCGCACGCCGGGATCCACGGCGCTGTCTCCCGTCGACTCGTGGAGCCTCAAGCACTCCTTCCCCAAGCAGCGCACCGACACGCACCCTCCGCTGTGGCTGGAGTCCATCTCGCGGACCGGGTACGGCACCACGAAGGACGCCGAAGGCAACCCGATCGGCGCACCGATGCCTGCGGTCTCCTTCCTCCCCAACGTCGTCGACATGCCCAACCGTGTCCGGACGGGTGAAGATGACCACACGCCGGACTTCGACCGGCTGCGCGTAGAGACGATCCGTACCGAAACCGGTGGGGAGATCTACGTCGACTACTCAAACCCGTGCCCGGTCGGCGCCAACCACCCTGCGCCGGACAAGAACGGCACGCTCTGCTTCCCGGCTCACTGGTCCCCGGATCCGGAGGTCGAAAAGCCGAAGACTGAGTGGTTCAACAAGTACGTGGTCGACCGCATCGTCGAAAAGGACCGGGCGACCCGGCAGCCTGATGTCGTCACCGCCTACTCCTACGAGGGCGCGGGCTGGGCCAAGGACACCGACGAGTTCTCCAAGGCCGAGCTGCGCACCTTCAACCAGTGGCGCGGTCACTCCATGGTCACCGTCACGCGCGGCGAGACGGCGAACAGCGGCACGTCCAAGGCGACAGAGCAGTCCAAGTCGGTCACGCGCTACTTCCGAGGCATGTCCGGTGACGCCGGCCGTGCGGAGATCACCGTCAAGGACTCCGAGGGCGAGCTGACGCTTGCCGAAGACCTGCCCGCCTACCAGGGCCGTGTCGCCGAATCCCTCACGTACACCAAGGCCGGGGCCGGGGGCACCGTCCACGCCCGCGAACTGTTCTGGCCGTACGTGAAGGAGACCGCCACGCGTGCGCGTGGCGACGGTCTGCCCGCGCTCAAGGCGTACCGCACGGGAACGGTCCGTACCGACAAGATCCAGTCCCTCGGCGGAACCAGCGCCCGCACCATCCGAACCGAGATTGACCACGACGACACGTACGGCCTCCCGCTCACCGAACGCACCTACGCGGTCGCAGCCGACGGCACCACCCGATCCGACGAGTCCTGCAGGTCCACCCAGTACGTCCACAACACCGGGGCACACCTGATCGGCCTGCCGTCCCACATGCGGAGCGTGACCGGCTCCTGCCTCGTGGCCGGCCCCTCACCCGACCGGATCATCGCCGAGACCCGCACCTCCTACGACGCCCTCAACGCCTTCGGCGCCGCCCCCACCAAGGGTCTGCCGCGCCAGGTCGACACCATCGACGGTGACGGCGACGGCTGGATCACGTCCGCACGCACGGAGTACGACGCCCTGGGGCGCGCGACGAAGGTGCAGGACGCGAAGAACAACTCCACGACGACCGAGTACGTTCCCGCCACGGGCCCGGCGTTCCAGGTGAAGACCACCAACGCCAAGGCCCACACGTCGATCACCACCGTCGACCCGGCCCGCGGCTCCGTCCTGTCCGCGACGGACACGAACGACCGTACGACGACGAGCGAGTACGACGCGTTCGGACGCGTCACAGCCGTCTGGTCCCCGTCGCGCAAGGCCCCTGCGCCGGCATCGGTACGGTTCGACTACCAGCTCTCCGACAACGCGGTCCCCTCGGTCACCACCCGGACGCTCCGCGACAACGGGACGTACGCCTCGTCCGTCGCCCTCTACGACGGCTTGCTGCGCCCGCGCCAGACGCAGAGCGAGGCGCACGGCCCCGGCCGTATCGTCACCGACACCCTGTACAACGCAAACGGCGCGGTGAGCGAGACCAAGAGCGCCTACCTCGCGCCGGGCGACCCGGTCGCCGAGGTGTTCGTTCCGCAGACCGTGTTCGAGGTTCCGCACTCCACGGAGACCGCGTACGACGGACTCGGCCGCGCGGTGCGGGTCACCACGATGAAGAACGACGACCCGCAGCACTCCGCGGTCACCCAGTACGGCCCGGACTGGACGCTGAGCCGCACCGGGATGTCGGCGGACGGCACCACCCCGCTCGCGGGCAGCCGCTCCGCCCGAACCACGACGGACGCCTTCGGCCGCACCACCGAGGTCCGGCACTACACGACGACCAACCTCACCGGTCCTGTACCTGCCGGGGTCACCACCTCGTACACCTACGATCCTCGCGGCAAGCTCGCGAAGGTCACGGACGCCAACGGCAACGCCTGGACGTACACGTACGACGTCCGAGGCCGACTGACCACGACCACCGACCCTGATATGGGCCAGTCGGCCTTCGGCTACGACGAACTGGACCGCAAGGTCTCGTCGGAGGACTCCCGGAAGCACGTGCAGTACACGCTGTACGACAGCCTGGGCCGCACGACCGAGCTGCGGAACGACTCTCTCACCGGACCGCTGGTCACCAAGTGGACGTACGACGATCTACCGGGCGCGAAGGGGCAGCCGGTCGCGACGATCCACTACGCCGAAGGCGGCGCCTACACCAGTGAAGTCACCGGCTATGACATCGAGTACCGCCCCACAGGCAGCAAGCTCACCATCCCGGCCGGCACGGAGACGACCGGCCTCGCCGGAACGTACGCGTACACCTACACGTACACCCCGACGGGCAAGCTCCAGTCGACGAGCCTTCCGGCCACCCCGGCCGGCCTCGCCGCAGAGAAGCTGATCACCCGGTACGACGAGGAAGGCGCCCCGGTCACCACCTCGGGCTCCGCCTGGTACACGTCCGGCACGCTCTACGGCCCCCTCGGCCAGGTCCTGCGCACCACGTCGGGCAAGGCTCCGCTGCGGGTGTGGACGAACAACCTGTACGACGAGTTCACCGGCAGGCTGCAGGAGACCCAGAGCCTACGGGAAGCCACGATCCCCAACTCGACGATCTCGAAGCGGACGTACGGCTACGACACGGTCGGCAACGTCACGTCGATCGCGGACCAGCAGACCGACGTCAACGGCGGCGTGGCCTCCACGGCCACGGACCAGCAGTGCTTCTCGTACGACCCGATGGGCCGCATGGTCCACGCCTGGACGGGCCAGACGGGCTGCCCGACCGCCTCGACGACGGAGGAAGCTGCCGAACCTGACCGGACCCAGGTCGCTGCCGGCATCAACGGTGGCGGCTACTGGCACTCGTACGCCTTCGACGCCATCGGCAACCGCACGCAGATGACGGTCCACGACCTGGCGAACGGCACCCTGGACGACGTCTTCACGTACACGTACGGCAGGACGAACACCAACAACGGTACGCAGGCGCCAGAGTTGGTGCAGCCGCACACGCTGACGCGTGTGGACGGCGCGGTCAAGGAACAAGGATCCTCGGTCACCTCTCTGTCCACCTACGTCTCCGACACGGCGGGCAACACCACCCAGCGCATGGTCGGCGGCGACACGCAGACCCTGACGTGGGACCGCCGGAACAAGGTCACCTCGGTCAGCGGCTTCGGCAACGGCTCGGGCGTCTGGAAGAACCACTCCGGCAAATGCCTCGACCTTCAGGGCGCGGTCACGGCAGACGGCACCCCGATACAGCTCTACACGTGCAACGGCACGGCCGCCCAGCGGTGGAACGCGAACGGCGACGCGCTCAGGGTGCTGGGCAAGTGCGCGACCGCCGAGGGCACGAAGCTGGTCGTCAAGACGTGCACGGCGGGGAACAAGGCGCAGGAGTTCGTCGACCGTCCTGACGACGACTCGCTCTACCACCCGCAGTCGAACACCTGCGTAGACATCCCGAACGGCGACTACTCGGACGGCAAGGACCTCCAGCTCGTCGCCTGCGACGAGCAGAACCCGCAGAAGTGGCAGCCGGGCGACGAGACGCAGTACATCTATGACGCGTCCGGCAACCGCCTGATCGAGAACACGGCGACCACGCGCACGCTCTACCTGCCGGACGCCCGCGTGACGGTCTCCACGGTTGGCGGGGCGATCAGCGCCGAGCGCTACTACACCCACCCGGGCGCGCCGACGACGATCCGCACGACGGCCGGCTCTGCCAGCTCCGCGAAGTTGTCGGTCCTCCTCACGGACCACCAGGGCACCTCGACAACAGCAGTCGACATGTCCACCGGCCAGCCCCTCACCCGCCGCGCCTTCGACCCCTACGGCAACCCCCGCGGCACCACGGACCCGACGGCCACCGACAACTGGCCGGGCCGCCAGACCTTCGTGGGCACCGGCGTCAACGACCCGACGACAGGCCTCACCCACATCGGCGCCCGCGAATACGACCCGACAACGGGCCGCTTCATATCGGCGGACCCGATCATCGACATCACGGACCCGCTCCAGATGAACGGGTACACGTACGCGAACGGCAGCCCGGTCACGTTGTCCGACCCATCGGGTCTGGCGCCGGACGGACGCTGCGGCGGGAACAACACCACGTGTGGTCACCCTGGTCTCTCGGAGCAGGTCCATGAGTCTTGGACACGCACCAGTGACGGTTGGATCTGGAAGGGAAAGAAGACCAACAAGGACGGTGACTACGTCCAGTACGGCGTGGGGGGAATCGGCAGCGGCTACACCTGGGAAGTCGTACAGGACCGCCCGAAGAACTGGGAAGAAACAGCCGAGGTGATGTCCGAGGCTCCGCTCCCTGTCTTCTCGGTCCCGGCCAGCATCATTTCGGCGGGCATCGACATCTGGGATGGAGACTACGAAGAGGCCGGCTGGAGCATGGTCGGCGCGATCCCAGGACTTGGGCGAGTCAAGCCGCTCAAACCCTTGCTAAAGAAGGCCAACCCGACTAAGCCGCTCAAGCCATGTGAGAACAACAGTTTCGTCGCCGGCACAGCGGTGCTCCTCGCTGATGGCAGCACAAAGCCGATCGAGGACGTCGAAGTCGGTGATGAGGTCCTCGCGACCGACCCCGAGACTGGACAGACCGAGAAGAGATCCGCCACGGCCGTGATCTTCACGGCAACGGACAAGACCTTTGTCGAGCTCACCGTTGCAGACGAAGGGAAATCGGACAACCTCACCACGACGGATCACCACCCCTTCTGGTCAGAATCCGAGAAGACCTGGCTCAAGGCCGGCGACCTCAAGTCCGGAATGACCCTCCGCGCGGACGACGGCACCACTGTCACTGTGGAGAGCGTGCGTGCCTACGAAGCACAGCAGGACACGTACAACCTCACAGTCGCGGACGTGCACACGTACCATGTGCTGGCGGGGGCCACTCCGGTCCTCGTTCACAATTGCGGTGGCGCCCGGTTCGAAGTGGATTCCAGCGGGGTTGCGAGTGACCTGGAAAACCCGGTCACGGCCACAGTTCCGTACAGTCGGGCTACGCACTACGGCGGTTCTCAGACAAATGGCCCTGGCGGCCGTGCGGCGCGAGCGGCGGGTGAGGGCCAGCCGTGCCCGGAGTGCGGCGCTACGATGACATCAGGAACCGCTCATGCCCCCGTTCCCGAGCATGATCCGCCGCTTGTTCTCCACTACTATCGCGGCGGCGGGTCGGAAATGACGAACGCGGAGCGAAGAGCCTACGCAAGGAATGACGGCATCAATGGGGCTGCATGTCAGGTCTGCCAGCGATCGCAGGGGGCCGAGATGGCGAAGGTCTCCAAGGCGATAAAGAGGAATCTGGGACTATGACCGAAGAAAGCGAACGATTGTCGGCCCTTGAGCGGCATGTTCGGGGATTCTGGGACGGCCATATTGTGGAATCTGCCCCCTGGGATCTCGGGCCGATCCTGGACCGAGTTCCGCACTTCGCCACCTATCGGGTCTACCCCCAGCGTGCTGGTGAGGCCTGGGTCTACGTGACAGTCGGGTCCTCTGTGCATGGATCTACAGTCGGTGGAATCGAGTTCTTCGTAATGTCGCCCGTGGCTGCCGACGTTCACTCGGAAACGCTGGCAATGGTGAGTCACTATCACTCGTTCGAGGCTCATCAGTTGGACGTGGGATCGGTCATCAATATTGGCCGCCCCTGGATGCCGGATTCTCGCATGGATCACCTCCTGGTGAGTCTGCCCTATCCCTACGGGCCTGAACTTGAATGGGCTCCGACGGAAGCGGGTGGTGCGCGATTCCTGTGGCTGCTTCCGATCCACAAGAGCGAGGCTGATTTCATCAAGCGCGAGACTCTTGACGATTTCGAATCCATGCTGGACGCGGAAGGCGTAAACGTATTGGATCCCGATAGAAGTCCGATTGCCTGAGAAAACCCTTGTCGCCTTACGGCTCGCATTGAGAGCCGTAAGGCGATCGGTTCCTTCCTGGCTGCTGCTAATCGCTACCCGTGGGATGCAGGAAACCGCTGTAGGGCCCCGCCAGAAATATGGTCTGGCGGGGCCCTGCAGCGGGTTTGACGGCAACGCTGACGTCAGCGGACGACGGCAGCGGCGGGCGGGCCGTCGGGCTCGTCGTCCTGGCCGCCGAGGGCGTGTCCCAACGCGTTGATGGCTTGGCGTTGGAGGCGGAGTCGGACGTGGGCGTAGACGCCGGCAGTGACGCCGATATGGGCGTGGCCCAGAAGTTCCTTGATCACAACCAGGTCCACGCCCTGTTCCAGGAGCAGAGTCGCGGTTGAGTGCCGGAGGTCGTGGAAGCGGATGCGCCGGAGGCCAGCCCGGTCGAGGAAGCTGCGGAAGCGGCGGGTGAGGTTGGCCGGGTCGAGAGAGCCGCCAGTCGGCGTGGTGAAGACGAGTCCGCTGTCCCTCCAAGCTGGCCCTGCCGTCTCGCGCTCCTCGTCCTGCTGTTCCTTGCGCTCCTTGAGAGAGCAACGCCTCATTCCCCGCACCACATCGTGGCAGGGAATTCACCGAAGGCCGCCCCCGCAAGGGTGCAGCTGGATAGATTCGGAATCGGCGTGAACGATGCCGAGAACGGCGTCTGGCTCCCGCGAAGCAGTTCATCTCCCAACCCACACGGGTTGTCGGTGCACTCTACGATTCACACGAATGAGTACTACGCGTACGTGAATGACTTGATGAGCGGAGCAAGGAACAGGAGTGAAGCGCTTGACGTCATAGACCACGTCAGACGCCAACTGCAGGGTGGAGGCTGGCCGTAGGCCGAAGGGGCCCGACCACTGGGGGATGAGCGGGCGCCCGCAAGGGGGCGTACCGCAGGACTCGAAAGGTGATCATGTCCAGGAAGCAGCAGGTAGATTTGGCGGAGGGCATCGCACGCCAACTCGTCGAGGAGATGGGTGGCTTCGACAGGTCACTTTCGGGACTGACCCAGCTGGTGAGGCAGTTTTCGGCGATCGAATTTGAAGTGCCGGAACTCCCCGACGCAGACGGATATCTCTTCCAGTACGGTAAGGTCAATTGGTTTCCGGAGCCCACCTTCGCTCTCGGCATTCTCCGGCAGCTTGAAGTCGTCGACGCGACTGGCGGACACGAGTCCTACATTCAGGTGCAGTTCGAATTGAGATACTTCTTGGATGATGACCTTGACTGTGTAGGCAGCCATTCGGAGTGGTGGTTCCCCGGTGACGAGGTTTCCTTCGATAGCTGGCTGGAGTCTGTGTCTCGAGCTGAAATTTCAAATCGCCTCGCCATGAAAACCGTTCGCGATTTTGCAATCTGGAAAGAGATGGTTTAACTAGATCACCGGTTCGATTCCGGTGGGGCCTCCTGGCGTAATGACGGCAACACCAGCGGACAACTGGTACGTCAGGCGGGTCGCCGGGGCGCGGAGGCCGTGCACAGGGCCAGTTTGTACGGCGCGTGGGAGCTGGCGGCACGGGCAGCATCCAGGACTGGCAGGCTGCGGTTGCGGTGAGTAGCCGGAAGCATCCTGGCCGGGGCGAATTCTCTCGCGGAGCAGGTGGGCCGCGAGGCTGTCAATCCGGTAGGTCAGGCAGTCACCGACGGTGCTGCCGACGGTGGCGACGGGCAGGCCGCGACTGTTCACGACGGCCGCAGAGGTCTCCCCTCGGCGGCTTGGTCGGACGCGTTCGTCTGCCGGGATCTCGCTCTGTAGCGATTCCCTCACGGCTTGAGACCACTGCGGCTACCCTGAACTGCGGTCGGGGACGTGGCGTTTGCCGCAGAGGGGTTGACGATGAGCAACGTCTACGGGAAGTGGCTGAAGGCTCAACGGGAGGCGGCCGGCCTCACCCAACAGGAGCTGGCCGACCTAGCAATCATGACGCGTTCGCACATCGCCCACATCGAGGCAGGCCGTCGGATCCCATCGCTGGAAGACGCGCGACGACTGGATAGGGCTCTGGGGACCGGGGACGTGCTGCAGAGTTTCCTGCCGCAGGTCGACGACACGATCGCCGACTATTTCGAAACCGCACGTCAGCTCGAACAACAGGCGACGATGATTCGGGAGTTCGCCAGCTCCTTCGTGCCCGGCATTCTCCAGACGGAGCGATATGCGCGCGCGGTTCTGGGCACGACCTTTCCTCCCAGGAGCGAGGAGGAGCGGGACAGGCACGTTGCCACGCGGATCGAGCGATCCAGGATCCTGGCTGACCCGGTGATGCCTGTGGTGTGGGCACTGCTCGACGAAATGGTCCTGCGCCGCCCCATCGGCGGACCGGAGGTCATGGCTGAGCAGATCGCGCACCTCATCCACTTAGTGGAGAAGGACCGAGTGCGGGTGCATGTCCTCCCCGTGAGCCTCGGCGTCCATCCGCTCATGCAGGGCATGCTGACGCTGATGTGGTTCGAGGACCAGCCACCGGCCGCGTACAGCGAGGGTGTCTCGATCGGCAAGCTGCACGACTCCCCATCCGTCGTTCAGCGACTGCAAGGCGTCTACGATCTGGCGCTGGGCGACGCGTTGCCCTTGAAAGAGTCACTGACGCTGATGCGGGCGATCGCGAAGGAACATGGACACCATGAGTGAGCACATCATCTCTGACTCCTCCACGCTGAGCGGCTGGCGCAAATCGTCCTACAGCGGGAACGAGTCAGGGAGTTGCGTCGAGGTTCTGGACGGCCATACCTCGGGAATTCCGGTCCGCGACTCCAAGTCCCCAGCCGGCCCCGCACTTGTCTTCACGACTGTCGGATGGACCTTGTTCGTCTCCAGCCTCAAGAGCGGCAACCACCTCGTCTGACCGCCACCGGTGATCGCACTATCGAGAAGGGGCGGGGAACCTTCTTCGGCACACGGTCCAGGGCATCGCGCGATCAGTTAGGTCACCCGCGTGGCCTCTCTGACGCTTCAACACGTCATCCGCCAGTCAGCACAGCACCCACCCCGTGGACGTCCCCCGGCCCGCGATCGAGCCGGAGGCTCGGACGCAGCGGTTGAGGGCGTGGACCGTGATGGGGCCGGCCTGGCGGGTGTAGCGGCCGGAGTCGACCGCCGGGCGGCCGCCTCGGGGCTGGAGGGAGAGGGACATGGCGCGGCGGGCGCCGGGGTGGGTGGCGACCGTGGTGGCGCAGACGTACTGGCGGCTGCGGTAGAGGCGGAGTTCGCCGCCCGGGAAGGTGACGGTCTTCGACGGGCGGCCCACGCAGAGGGAGGCGGCGTCGGCGGTCGCGACCGCCGGGCCGGCGAGGGTGAGGGTGGTGGCCGTGAGCAGGACCGCCAGGGCGTGGCCGAGTAGGCGGCGGCCGTGTTTCGTCACCTTGAACCCAAACAACACCTGGATCCCCTCCCGACTCCTTGCCGTACATGCGTACGACGCAGGAGGGGCCCCGGTGGTTGCGTCCGGCCGTCCTAGACGGCCCTTGCCGGCTCCTCCTCGCCGATGAAGGCCTTCCAGAGCGTCGCGTACGCGCCGCCCTTCGCCAGGAGTTCGTCGTGCGTGCCGTCCTCGGCGACGCGGCCGTGTGCCATCAGGACGACGCGGTCCGCGCGGGCCGCCGTCGTCAGGCGGTGGGCGACGACCAGGGCCGTGCGGCGGCCTGCGAGGCGGTCGGTGGCCTGGTTGACCTGGGCCTCGGTGGCCAGGTCGAGCGCGGCGGTGGCCTCGTCGAGGAGCAGGATGTCCGGGTCGACCAGCTCGGCGCGGGCGAGGGCGATCAGCTGGCGCTGGCCCGCGGAGAGGTTGCGGCCGCGCTCGGCGACCTCGTGGAGGTAGCCGCCGTCCAGGGTCGCGATCATGTCGTGCGCGCCGACCGCGCGGGCCGCCGCCTCGACCTCGGCGTCGCTCGCCTCGGGGCGGCCGTACGCGATGGCGTCGCGGATCGTCCCGGGAAAGAGGTACGCCTCCTGCGGGACGACGCCGAGCCGGTGGCGGTACGAGGTGAGGTCCAGGTCCTTGAGGTCGGCGCCGTCGGCCGTGACCCGGCCGGAGGTGGGGTCGTAGAAGCGGGCGACCAGTTTGACCAAGGTGGACTTGCCCGCGCCCGTCTCGCCCACGAAGGCGACCGTCTGGCCTGCCGGGATGTGGAGGTCGATCTCCTTGAGGGCCTCTTCCTCGTCTCCGTACGCGAACGTCACGTTCTCGAAGGCGATCTCGCCGCGCAGGGAGAGGACTTCGCGGGGTTCGGGCGCCTCGGCGGTCGAGGTCGGTTCCTGGAGCAGTTCCTGCATGCGCTTCAGGGAGACCGTGGCCTGCTGGTAGCCGTCGAAGACCTGGGAGAGCTGCTGGACGGGGGCGAAGAAGAGGTCGATGTAGAGGAGGTACGCGACCAGGGCGCCTGTGGTGAGGGTGCCGGCTTCGATCCTGTTCGCGCCGACGATCATCACCGCCGCCGCGGCCACCGAGGAGAGCAGGGTGACGAACGGGAAGTAGATCGAGATCAGCCACTGGCCCCGGACACGGGCCTCGCGGTACTCGTCGCTGCGGGCCGTGAACTGTGCGACGCCGGAGTGCTCGCGGCGGAAGGCCTGGACGATGCGGAGGCCGGAGACCGACTCCTGGAGGTCGGCGTTGACGACGCTGATCCGCTCGCGGGCCAGCTCGTACGCCTTCACGCTGGAGCGGCGGAAGAAGTACGTGGCGACGGCGAGGACCGGCAGCGTCGCGAAGACGACCAGGGCGAGCTGGAGGTCGAGCACGAGCAGCGCGCCCATGATGCCGAAGAAGGTCGTGACGGAGACGAAGGCGGTGACCAGACCCGTCTGGAGGAACGTCGACAGGGCGTCCACGTCCGTCGTCATCCGGGTCATGATCCGGCCGGTCAGCTCGCGCTCGTAGTAGTCGAGGCCGAGCCGCTGGAGCTGGGCGAAGATCTTCAGACGCAGGGCGTACAGGACGCGTTCGCCGGTGCGGCCGGTCATCTTGATCTCGGCGGTCTGGGCGAACCACTGCACGACGACGGTGAGCAGGGCGAGCGCGGAGGCGGCCCAGACGGCGCCCATGGCGAGCTTGTTCACGCCGTCGTCGATGCCGTGCCGGATCAGGACCGGAAGCAGCAGGCCCATGCCCGCGTCGACGGCGACGAGGCCGAGGCTGATGAGGAGGGGGACCTTGAAGCCGCGCAGGAGGCGGCGCAGTCCGTACGAGTCCTCGGGGGTGACCGCGCGGGTCTCGTCGATGTCCGGGGTGTCCGTGGCGGGCGGCAGCGCTTCGACGGCGGCGAGCAGCTCGGGGGTGGCCCCGGGGGCCTGGGACTCCTCGCTCTCGGTCTCCTCGCGGACCCAGAGGGTGGGGGTGATGCCGCGTTCGGCGTCGAACTCGGCGTCCAGCTCGGCGCGGAGGCTGCGGTCCTCGGGGACTTCCACGGGGAGGGTGTGGCCGGGTGAGACGCCGCCGAGCTCGTCGGGGTCGGTGAGGAGCCTGCGGTAGAGCGGGGAGCGCTCCTCCAGCTCCTCGTGGGTGCCGATGTCGGAGAGCCGGCCGTCGTCCAGGACCGCGATCCGGTCGGCGAGGCCGAGGGTGGAGCGGCGGTGGGCGATGAGGAGGGTGGTGCGGCCGGCCATCACGGAGGCGAGCGCCTCGTGGATCTCGTGCTCCACGCGCGCGTCGACGGCGGAGGTGGCGTCGTCGAGGAGGAGCAGCCGGGGGTCGGTGAGGATCGCCCGGGCGAGGGCGACGCGCTGGCGCTGGCCGCCGGAGAGGGTGAGGCCGTGCTCGCCGACCTTGGTGTCGTAGCCGTCGGGCAGCTCGGCGATGAAGCGGTCCGCCTGGGCGGCGCGGGCCGCGGTCTCGATCTGCTCCTGGGTGGCGTCGGGGTGGCCGTACGCGATGTTGGCGCGGACGGTGTCGGAGAACAGGAAGCTGTCCTCGGGGACCAGCCCGATGGCGGCGCGCAGGGAGTCCTGGGTCAGCTCGCGGACGTCGTGGCCGCCGACGAGGACGGCGCCGTGGGACACGTCGTAGAAGCGGGGCAGGAGGAGGGAGACGGTGGACTTGCCGGAGCCGGAGGCGCCGACGACGGCGACGGTCTCGCCGGCCCGGATCTCGAGGGAGAACCCGTCGAGGACGGGGCGCCCGTCCTCGTACGCGAACGTCACGTCGTCGAACTCGACCGTCGCCTCGGCGTCGGCCGGCAGCTCCTTCGTGCCGTCCTTGATGACCGGCTCGGTGTCGATCAGCTCCAGGACGCGCTCGACGCCGGCGCGGGCCTGCTGGGCGACGGTGAGGACCATGGCGAGCATGCGGACGGGGCCGACGAGGGAGGCGAGGTAGGCGGAGAAGGCGACGAAGGTGCCGAGGGTGATCTGGCCGCGGGTGGCGAGCCAGCCGCCGAGCGCGAGGACGGCGACCTGGCCGAGGGCGGGCACGGACTGGAGCGCCGGGGTGTAGCGGGCGTTCAGGCGGATGGTGCGCAGGCGGCCCGCGAAGAGCTTGCGGCTGGCCTCGCGGATCTTCCCGGTCTCCTGGTCCTCCTGGCCGAAGCCCTTGACGACGCGGACGCCGGTCACCGACCCGTCGACGACCCCGGCGACGGTGGCGGCCTGCGCCTGGGCGTACCAGGTGGCGGGGTGCAGGCGGGCGCGGCTGCGCTTGGCGATGAACCAGAGGGCGGGGGCGACGGCGAGGGCGACGAGGGTGAGCGGGAGGGAGAGCCAGGCCATGACGGCCAGCGAGATCAGGAAGAGCAGGAAGTTCCCGATCGTCATCGGGAGCATGAAGAGCAGGCCCTGGATGAGCTGGAGGTCGCTGGTGGCCCGGCCGACGACCTGCCCGGTGGACAGCTCGTCCTGGCGCCGCCCGTCGAGCCGGGTGATGGTGGCGTACATCTCGGTCCGCAGGTCGTGCTGGACGTCGAGGGCGAGCCGGCCGCCGTAGTAGCGGCGGATGTAGGTGAGGGCGTAGACGGCGAGGGCGGAGCCGATGAGGAGGCCGGTCCAGACGGTCAGGGACCGGGTCTTCGCGCCGATGACGTCGTCGATGATGACCTTGGTGATGAGCGGCACGAGAGCGAGGACGGCCATCCCGGCGAGGGAGGAGCCGAGGGCGAGCACGACGTTGGCCTTGTACCGCCAGGCGTACGCGCTCAGCCGCCGCGCCCACCCCTGCCCCTGCGGCGCCGCAGCCTGCCGCTCCGCCTGTTTCTGCCCCGCCGCTGCCACGTGGTGCCTCCCGTTCGTCCTGCTCTACCGGAAGGCTCCAACGCGGCTGGCGTGCGATTTCATCCCGCCGCAACACTTCGCGCGGACGGAAGCGACAAGACCGGTCTCCGGTCCTAGGACCGTCCGGGGCTCGTCAGGCGGTGCCCGGTGGGGCGACCCACTGGGTGGGCTGGCCCGTGAGGCGGGCGACGGTGTCGAAGTCCTTGTCGTAGTGGACGAGAGTCAGGCCCGCCAGCTCGGCGGTCGCCGCCACGAGCAGATCCACCGGGCCGGCGCTCCGGTGCTCGCCCCGGTTGGTGAGCATCTGCTGGACCTTCCGGGCCCGCTGGTAGATCCCGTCGGGGACAGGGACCCGGTTGAACACCTGGGCGAGGAGGTCCTCCTTGAGGATCCTGTCGTTGGCCGACCTCGCGGAGTGGAGGATCTCCAGTTCGCTGAGGTCGCAGAGGCCGATGACGCCCTCCGTGGTGTGCTGGCGCCACTCGTCCTGCACGTGCGGACGAGCCAGGATCCGGACGGCGGCCGAGGTGTCGACGAGGTGGGTGACGGGACTCATCGACGGTAGTTCTTCTTGTCCATGAGGATGTCGAAGTCGCCCCGCTCGGCCATCGCGGTCAGCGCCTCCAGCGCCCGCAGCCGCTTGTGGCGCTGGGCCACCTCCAGCAGAGCCGCGTTGACCGTGTCCTTCTTCGTCTTCGTGCCCAGTATCTCCGCGGCCTCGGCGAGAGCGTCGTCATCGACTTCCACATACAGGTTCGACATGACAGATCCTCCCTATGTACTGGACATAAGGAGGATATGCCGTGCAGGTCAGGGCAGCAATGCCCTTCACTCAGAGGTGCGTGGGCTCGAACATCCGCAGCAGTGCCGGGAGGACCACCACCGACGGGCCCGGGGTCGACAGGGACTTCGACAGGTCTTCCGTCAGGGATTCCGGGGTCGTGCGGAGGGCCGGGACGCCGAAGGATTCGGCCAGGGCCACGAAGTCCGGGCGGGCCAGTTCGGTGGCGGTGGCCTCGCCGAAGGCCTCCGTCATGTACTCGCGCAGGATGCCGTAGCCGCCGTCGTCGACGATGAGCCAGGTGACGTTCGAGCCGTACTGCTTGGCCGTCGCCAGCTCCGCGATCGAGTACATCGCGCCGCCGTCGCCCGAGACCGCGAGCACCGGGCGGGTCGGGTCGGCCGCCGCGGCGCCGAGGGCGGCGGGGAAGCCGTAGCCGAGGCCGCCGGCGCCCTGGGCGGAGTGCATGGTGTTCGGCCGGCGGGCGTCGAAGGCCGACCAGGCCCAGTACGCCAGGATCGTCATGTCCCAGAAGCTCGGCGCGTCGTCCGGCAGGGCCTCCCGGACCGACGCCACGATCCGCTGCTCCAGGCCCAGGTCCTGCGCCGCGATGCGGTCCCTGACCTTCGTCAGGACCTCCTTCACGCGGTCCGGGGCCGTCGCGTCCTCCCGTACCGGAACCGTCTCCAGGAGCGCCTGGAGCGCGAGGCGGGCGTCCGCGTGGATGCCGAGCGCCGGGTGGTTGGACTCCAGCTTGCCCGCGTCCGCCTCGATCTGGATCACCCGGCCGCGGGGCGCGAACGTGTGGTAGTTCGAGGACAGCTCGCCCAGCCCCGAGCCGACGACGAGGAGGACGTCCGCGTCCTCCAGGAAGTCGGTGGTGTGCCGGTCCTCCAGCCAGGACTGCAGCGACAGCGGGTGCTCCCACGGGAACGCGCCCTTGCCGCCGAAGGTGGTCACGACCGGCGCGTCGATCCGCTCCGCCAGGGCCAGCAGCTTGCCGGACGCGTCCGAGCGGACCACCCCGCCGCCCGCGATGATCGCCGGGCGCTCGGCGTTCGCCAGGAGGTGCGCCGCCACCGCCGTCAGCTCGGGGCGCGGGACGACCTCCTCCGGCGTCGCGTCCATCGCCGTGACGACCGGAAGCGTGGTCTCCGCCAGGAGGACGTCCTGCGGGATCTCCACCCAGACCGGGCCGTGCGGTGCGGTCAGCGCCGACTCCCAGGCCGCCGCGATGGCGGACGGGATCTGGGACTGCGTACGGACCGTGTGCACGGACTTCACGACGTCCCGGAAGGACGCCTGCTGGTCGCGCAGCTCGTGGAGGTAGCCGTGCCGCCCGCCGCCGAGACCCGCCACCGGGACCTGGCTGCCGATCGCGAGGACCGGCGCCGAGGCGGCCGCCGCCTCCTGGAGCGCGGCCAGCGACATCAGCGCGCCGGGGCCGGTGGAGAGCAGCAGCGGGGCCGCCTCGCCGGTCATCCGGCCGTACGCGTCGGCCGCGAACCCCGCGTTGTTCTCGACGCGCAGCCCGACGTACGTGAGGGAGGAGCGGCGCAGCGCGTCGAACATGCCGAGCGCGTGCTGGCCGGGAAGCCCGAAGACGGTCGTCGCCCCGAGACCGGTCAGGGTCTCGACGACGAGGTCACCGCCGTTGCGCCCGGCCGGCGGGTCGAGGGCGGCGGCGGTCTGCGCGGCCGTGGGGCGCAGCACGAGGTCGTGGTCGTGGGTCATGAGGTCCCTCTGGGCGTGGCTCGGTGGTCGGGTGCGGCCCGGTGGGTGGTGTGTGCCCACCCGTTCCGCTCCGGCGGAACGCATGCCCACACACCACCAGGGGGTTGCTACGCGCCGGAGGCGCGGCCGGCCGCGATCTGGCGGGACATGATCGTCGTCAGTTCGTACGCCGTGTGCGAGGCCGCGACGGCGGTGATCTCCGCGTGGTCGTAGGCCGGGGCGACCTCCACCACGTCCGCGGAGACCAGGTTGCAGGAGGACAGGCCGCGCAGGATCTCCAGGAGCTCGCGCGAGGTCATGCCGCCCGCCTCGGGGGTGCCGGTGCCGGGGGCGTGGGCCGGGTCGAGGCAGTCGATGTCGATGGAGATGTACAGCGGGCGGTCGCCGATGCGCTGGCGCAGCTGGTCGGCGACCTCGTCGGCGCCGCGGCGGTAGATGTCCGCCGAGGTGACGATGCCGAAGCCCATCTTCTCGTCGTCGGTCAGGTCCTGCTTGCCGTACAGCGGGCCGCGCGTGCCGACGTGCGACAGGGCGGAGGTGTCGAGGATGCCCTCCTCGACGGCGCGGCGGAACGGGGTGCCGTGGGTGTACTCGGCGCCGAAGTAGGTGTCCCAGGTGTCGAGGTGCGCGTCGAAGTGCAGCAGCGCGACGGGGCCGTGCTTCTTGGCGACGGAGCGCAGCAGCGGCAGCGCGACGGTGTGGTCGCCACCGAGGGTCATCATGCGCGCGCCGGTGCCGAGCAGGTCGTCGGCCGCGGCCTCGATCGTCTCGACGGCCTCGTTGATGTTGAACGGGTTGGCGGCGATGTCACCGGCGTCCGCGACCTGCGCGAGGGCGAACGGCGAGGCGTCCTGCGCCGGGTTGTACGGGCGCAGGAGGCGGGAGGCCTCGCGGATCGCGTTGCCGCCGAAGCGGGCGCCCGGGCGGTAGGAGACGCCGCTGTCGAAGGGGATGCCGACCACGGCGACGTCGGCGGTGCCGACCTCGTCGAGTCGCGGCAGCCGGGCGAACGTCGCGGGACCGGCGTACCGCGGGATGCGGGACGAGTCGATCGGGCCGCGGAACGCGTTCTGGTCGCTGCTGCTCATGGTCGGGTCCTCCTGGGGGGGGTGTCGGTGGTGTCCGGCCGGGGGCCGCCGGGGGGGGGGGGGCCCCCCCCCGGGGGGGGGGGGGGGCCCCCGCCCCCCCCCCCCCCCCCGGCACCGGCGCGGGCGTGTGGGGGGGGGAGGGGGGGTGATAGACAA
>NZ_JBEZNQ010000059.1:0-50208 GCF_040653315.1 Streptomyces sp. NPDC047981
GGGAGCTCCACCCGTGGGCGATCCCGCGGCGTCGGCGCGCGCCCGTCGCGGCGGCGAGCGGGACCGCGGCCGGGACCGTCTCCTCGCTCCCCGCACGTCGGGGCCACCGCGCGCGTTCGAGGACGTCGTCGCCACCGTGCACCGCCTGGTGGCCTCGCCCGACGCGGCCACCGCCTTCGTCTTCGAGGACGTCGACCACCATCTCCCGCCCGGGCAGCCCGAATCACAGCAGGGGTATCTGCGCCTGCGTGCCGCGATGACGGACGCCGTGACGCCCCGCTCGGCCCCGGGTCCGGCCCCGCACGCGCGCAACGCGGTCCTGTGCGCGGTCGGTGATGTGGGACGGCTCCCGGGCTGGTTCCACCTGGAGGACCCGAGGATCGCCGCGCTGCACATCGGCCCGCCCGACCCGAGCGAGCGTCGACTGTGGCTCACCTGGCTGCGCCGGTACTTCAACGGGGCCCAGGACTCCACGCGGACCGAGCTCGAAGCCCTGGTGGGGGCGACCGACGGCATGGCTGCCTGGGACATCGAATCCCTGGCCAGGACGTCGTGGCTGCGCAACGCGCCCTTGCGGAAGCCGGACAAGCTCCTGGAGCTGCACCGGCTCAACGTGAGCGTCGACCCGTGGACCCAGCTCGACCGGGAGACCGTCGCCGGGGCCGCCGAGGTCCTCGGCACCCGGGTGGTCGGCCAGTCCACGGCCGTGCGCGCCGTCGCCTCCGCCCTCCAGTCCGCCTTCGTCGGGGTCGACTTCGGCAGCTCGGGCGGCGCGCGCCCCCGGGGCTCGTTCTTCTTCGTGGGTCCGACCGGTGTCGGCAAGACAGAACTCGCGAAGTCCGTGGCCGAGTTGATGTTCGGTGACCAGAGCGCCTACGCCCGCTTCGACATGAGCGAGTACCAGCAGGAGCATGCCGCCGAGCGGCTGGCCGGGGCGCCGCCCGGCTTCATCGGGCACGAGCAGGGCGGCGAGTTGACGCGCCGGGTGCAGGAACGCCCGTTCAGTGTGCTGCTCTTCGACGAGATCGAGAAGGCCCACCCGAAGGTGCTGGACAAGTTCCTGCAGATCCTGGAGGACGGGCGGCTCACCGACGGACGCGGCCAGACGGCGTACTTCTCCCAGTGTCTGATCATCTTCACGTCCAACACGGGGGCGGAGCAGGTCCGGAGCCTGCTGGAGGAGCGGGGCGAGCTCTCGTACGCGCAACTGGAGGCGCACTTCAGCCGGGCGGTGGAGGAGAAGTTCCGGCAGATCGGCCGGCCGGAGATCTACGGCCGGCTGAAGCCCGGGGTGGTGGTCTTCGACATGCTGCGCCACGAGCACGTGGTGCGGATCGCCGACAGGCTGCTGCGCCAGCTCGCCGAGTCGGTCCGGGAGCGTCATCAGGTGGAGCTGGTCCCCGACACGGACACCCTCCACCCGTGGATCACGGAGCGCATGGCGGACCCCGAGCACCAGGCGTACGGAGGCCGGCAGATCCGCAACGAACTGGAGCTGGTGCGGGCGGCCGTCGTCAGCCATCTGCTGACGCACCGCCCGGAGCCGGGCAGCCGGATCCGGGTCGGCGTCGGGACCGACGGCACGGTACGGATCGCCCCCGACGGCACGGCCCGGTTCACCGACGAAGGGAGCGTACGAGCATGATCGCCATCGATCTCGGGCACCGCTTCGGGCGCCTCGCGCGGGTCGGCCCCGAGGGGGAACCGGAGGTGACCACGACCGACCTGGCCGGGGTGGACGGTGTCCTCGACCCTGGCCGCGCGCTGCCCCTGCTCGTCCCGTCCGGACCGGTCGACGCACGCGCCCTCCCCGTGGACCCGGACCACTCGATCGCGCTCGGCATCCCGGTCTCGGGCGGCCGGGAGGACGAGCTCCGGTACGCGGTGGAGCGGGCCGGCCTCGACGTCGCACGCGTCGTGCCGGAACCGGTGGCCGTGGCCCTGCACTACCGGGCGGTCGCGGAGGGCGTGGACCACACGGTCCTCGTCTGCGACCAAGGGGCGACGACGCTCGACCTGAGTGTCCTGGCGATCTCCCCGGACCTGACCGTACGCCTGGTCCGCGCCGTCAGCCTCCCACTCGGCGGTGTGCACTGGGACGAGGCGGTCGCCACCGGGCTCGCCGAGCGCCTGCCGACGGGGGTCGATCCGATGCGGGCGGCCGAGTCCCTCCGCCGGGCCCTCGACGGCTCCGACCGGGCCGTCGAGACCTTCGAGGACAGCGCGGGCGTGCGCCATGAGGTGACGCTGCACCGGAGCGACTTCGAGCGGGCGGTGACTCCGCTGCGGAACCGTCTGTTCGCCGCCGTCTCCGATCAACTGGCCACCGCGGAACCGGCCGTGGACACCGTACTGATGGCGGGCGGTATGTGCGCCGAGCCCAGGATGCGGGCCGAGATCGAGGAACTGCCCGCCGCGCAGGGGCTGACGGTACGCTGCGACCGCCCCGAACTGGCCACCGTTCTCGGGCTGTTGGCCCTCCACGACTTCGGCATCCTGCGGGTCGTCGCCGGGCCGGCCGCCCGGCCGGGGCGGGCGGAGACCGGATTCGCCGACTGGCGCGACACCTACCCTCGGGTGGGCGTCGGGCACTCCGAGGACTCCTCGCTCGACACCGAGCCGGGCGGTGCCGCGACCGACCCGGAGCCGCGCGCCGGGCGCCGGCGGGCGGAGGACCCCGAACCCAGGGGACGGCAGAAGGGCTCCCCGGTCGGCCGCGGAACAGAACAGGCACCGCCCCCTCCCCCGTCGGCCGCCACGACCGGGCGCGCGCCCACGGCGGACACCGGCGCGAGGCCGCCCGCGGCGGCCCCGTACGCCGGCCCGCTGAGCCCGCCGCGCACCGAGACGCCGCCCCCTGCTCCCCCGCCCGCCGAAACCCCGCCCGCCGAAACCCGGCCCGCCGAACCGTCGTACACACCGCCCTCGTCCGCCGACTCCCCTCACACCGTGTCCCCGCCCACAGAGGCCGCCACCGCCGACACCACTGGCACTGCCAGCACTGCCAGCACCACGGGCAGCAGCCCCGGCGGAAGCGACCCGTACGATCCCCCTGCCACGGCCCCCGCCCCCGCCGGCTCTCCTCTCGATCCGCAGACCGCGTTCGCGGTCCCCGTCGATCAGCTCCAGGCCATCCGGCGCGGCGACCATCTGCTCGTCCTGTGGGCGTGGCCCGCCGGCGCCCTGAGCGCGCGCGTCCGCTGGCGCCGGGAGGGAACCCTCGCCGGGGCGGGCCCCGGCCGAGGCGACGAGGTGTGCCGGCGCCGGGTGTACGAGCACGACGGCGGGTTCGACCTGGCCGTCGGCCGCGGGGCCGTCACCGTCACGGTGGAGGCCCTGGTCGCGGAGCTCGGCGACGGCTGCGAAGGAGCCTCGTCGCTGCTCGTCCCGCCCGCGCCGACGCTCGTGTCCTACGAGCCCAGCGTGCGCCGTCGGCTCACGGGCCGGTCGGCCTCGGTCACCTTCACCTCGGAGACCGGCTGCGACCTGCCCGGTGTCCGGATCGTCCACAGCCTCGGCCGGTTCCGTCCCACCAGCACGGCCGAGGGCACCGTCCTGCACGAGGTGCCCGCCCAACGTCTCCCGGCCGGCACTCCCCTGACCGTGGAGTTCCCGCTGCCCGCCACGCGCGGCCCGTCCTGGCTGGTCTGCTTCCCGGCCGACGCGGACGCGGGCACCGACACCGGCATCGACATCCGCCCTACGGCGCTGCACAGACTGCGAGTCACCTGATGGCCAAACGTCTCACCTGCCCCTACTGCTACGAGCACTTCACTCCGCGCGAGATCCGCTTCCGCTGCAACAGCCGTCTGAGCAAGACGGGCAAGCAGTGCGAGCGCCGCCGCGACGAGATCCTCGACCAGCGCAAGGGTCCGCGCCGCAGCCACGACCTCGGCCCCGACTTCGCGGCGGACGGGCGCAGGCCGACAGCGGTCTGCGCGGGCTGCGACGGCGAGACCACGTACCGGATCTGCCCGGTGTGCCACTCCGAACTGCCGGTTCAGTTCGGCATGGTGGACAACCGGCTGATCGCCATGGTCGGGCCGAAGGCGTCCGGCAAGACCGTCTACATGACCGTGCTCCTCCACGAGATGCGCAACCGGGTCGGCGAGGCGTTCGGGGCAGCCCTGATGGGTTCGGACGACGACACGATGCGGCGCTTCGGCTCGGACTACGAGGACCGTCTGTACCGCGACAACCAGATGTTCCCCGGCACCCAGACCGCCTCCACCACCCTCAACCGGGTGGACCCGCTCGTCTTCCGTTTCGGGCTGCGCCGACGCACCCTTCTCGGGGAGCGTCCGCAGCACACCGTCCTCTCGTTCTTCGACACCGCCGGCGAGGACTTCAGCTCCCGGGAGAACGTGGAGCTCAACACCCGCTATCTGGCCGGCGCCGACGGCATCGTGCTGCTGCTCGACCCGCTCCAGATGCCGGGTGCCCGCGACAACGCGCTGCCGGGTACGCCGCTGCCGGGGACGGAGGGCCTCGACACTCCGATCAACGTCCTCTCCCGGGTCACCAACCTCCTGCTCGCGCCGCGCTCCGGCCGATCGGCGCAGAAGATCGACACACCGATCTCGGTCGTCTTCTCCAAGATGGACGCCTTCTGGCACCTGCTCGATCCGGGCAGCCCGCTGCGCGACTACGCGCCCCCGCGGGACCGTTTCGACGTGAGCGACAGCCTCGACGTCCACGAGGAGGTGCGACGGCTCCTCAAGGACTGGGACGGGGTGGCGATCGACCAGCTGCTGGACAACCACTTCACCCGCTACCGCTACTTCGGGGTCTCCGCCCTCGGCCGCAACCCCACCCCCGACGCCCGGGTCGCGCCCACCGGCATCCAGCCGTACCGGGTGGCCGACCCCTTGCTCTGGCTGCTGAGCGAGTTCGGCTCGGTGCCGAAGGCGGGCCGGGGATGACGCGGTTCGAGCAGCTCTACTACACCTCCTGCGAGCACGGGCTCACCGGGTACTCCGGGTTCCAGTTCAACGCCGTGAGCGCGGGTGTCACCGTCGAGACCCGGCAGGCCGTGGAGGCTCTGGCCGGGTACGAGCCGCCCCGGGCCCTGGTGGAGTCGGACACCCCCGAGGAGCTGGAGCGCTGCCCGGTCAACCTCTGTTACCGGCCGTACGACCGGGCGGGGCGCCGTGCCACGGCGGTGTGTGTGCGGTACGTGGGCCGTGACTCCGCTCGCCGCTTCGGCAACTACTTCGCGCACGGCCTGCACAGCGAGGACTTCGCCACGGCGGCGGACGGAGTGCTCCCGATCGAGTGGTGGAACTCGCCGTCCTGGACGCGCGAGGTGTCACCGAGCACGGAGATCCCGGCCCTCGAGGCGCCCCTGCCGGGGCCGATGGACGTCCGGTCCGTGCGCGAGTTCCTGCGCGCCCATCCCCACGCGGACAGGCTGCCGGAGCTGCTGGCCGCCGTGTTCGCCGCGCTCGGCGAGCAGGGCTCGGTGGTGGTGGTCGACCGTTCGACCGACCGGATCGCGCACTGGTTCGCCGCCATCTCCTACCTGCTGCCTCCCCCGCTGGCCCGTGGGCTCTCCTTCGCCACCTACGTCTTCCGTCCGGCCACCAGTCGGCTGCACCTGATCGGCACGGTGCCCGAGGCCCCGCTCGTCTTCGGCCCCGACGACGAAGCGGCCTACACGGTCTTCGACTTCGCGCGCGGGACCTTCCCCGAGGTTCCCGTCGACTCCCTGGCCCGTCTCCTCACCAGGATCGGTGTCGGTTCGGTGCGGCCCGTCTGGTCCTGGACCGCGGACTACGTGCGGGGAGGGGAGGAGAGCGTGGAGGACTGGCACGCTCCCGTCGCCGCGGCGGCCGCCTCGGGGGGCATTCCGCTCACGGCGGTCGACGCCCACGCGGTGATCGACTGGCTGACCGGGGCCGAGCACCTGGGGGCGCGCCGGGCGGCCGTCGCCGCGGACATCCATCGGGAGCACCGCGACCTGGACGACCGCCGGCGGTCCGCGCTGAGCGCCGCCGCGAAGGCCGGTGGGGATCTGGCGGTGCATCAGGAGATCGAGGGCAAGCTCCACGCCTCGCGCATGGCGGCCTACGCGGCCGCCGCCGAGGACGCCGTCAGGCCCGTGCCCATCACCGACCCGGTGACGCGCGACCGGGCCACCGCGCTCTGGGGGCGTCTGATGGACGCCCCGGGTCGGACCCCGCGTGAGCGGACGCGCCTGCTGCTGTGGGCCGTGGGCGCCGGCCTTCCCGTACCGTCGGCGGTCCTGATCGTGCAGACGCTCACCCTGGCCAGGGCACTGCTCGGAACCCTCAACGCCGCCCCGAAACTGCGCTCGGAGGTGACCGACCTCCTCGCCTCCCTCCCGGTGATGCGGACATCCCTGGCGACAGCCGTGGAAGAGGTGCTGGAGCAACGCGCGGGACAGGAGCAGCTGTTCTCCCAGTTCCCCGCCGAACTGCTGCGGGAGGCCGACCTGGCGGACCGCCCTCTGCTCCAGGAGCACCATCTGCGCGCCCGGGCCGAGCGCCGGCCCGCGGAGACGGTCCCGATCATGTTCAAGATCCTTCGGATCCGTGCGCAGGCCTCGCCCGACGAGGAGCTGCTCCGCGGCCTGTGGCGGCAGTCCACGCGAACCTGGACCCATCAGGAGGCGGTCCGCATCGCCTCGGAGCTGCCGGCGGAGGGCCCGGTGGACGAGGCGGTCGGGAAGTGGCTGGAGCGCGCCCTGTGTCAGCCGATCGCGGACGACGACGCCTTGGAGGACTGTCTCCATCTGTGCCGGCTGCTCACCCGTCCGAGCCGCTTCGCCTGGCTGCCGCAGAGCGCCGGGGAGTACGTAGGGATCACGCTGGAGCTGGACGACTGGCTCCATGACGCGCGCGAGGCCACGGAACTCGTGGACGCGTTCGCCGTCCCGAAAGCCGGATCGTGGGCCGCCCCCGCGGCGCTCACACGCCTCCGTCTGGTGCCCGCCATGCTGCGCCTGCCCGCCGACTCCGCACGGCTGCGCGGGCGACTGACAGCGTTGAGCAACCGCGAACTGGATCGATACCTGTCGGCCGTGGGCCGGAAGGCGACGGGCGACAAGCCGATCGACGACATCGCGCTCAGCCATGTCGCAGCCGTCGTCGCGCTGCCCAGGGGGGCCATGGTCTCCCAGGCCCACGCCCAGCGGATCGAGGAGATCCGGACGGGGCCGGTGGGGCGCTGGCACGTCTCGGACCTCGCGCGGCTGGAGCGCGCGGTCCGGCCCCTGAGGGCCGAACTGGCCGACCGCTATGCCGAGGACGTCGAGGAACGACGGCGCCGCCCGTGGAGCCTGCCCCGGAACTTCCCGTTCGCCACCCGCCGTACGAAATCCGTGCCCTCCTCCGCCTCCACACCCGCTCCCGGAGGCGCACCCGACTCCCCGGCGGACGAGAACTCCCGGCACGAGAAGGAGCGGTGACCGGTCATGGCTGAGATCGTCACGTTCGTCCTCGTCCCCGCCGTCTACCTCGTCGCCCTCTGCGCCTTCCTGCCCTTCGTCCCGCTCATCGCCGCCCTGAGGGGCCTCGCCCTCGTGGTGCAACTGCTCGCCCGGTACGGGAACACGGTCGTCGGAGTCCTCCACCGGCGCACCCCCGAGTTCCGGACGCTGCCGCCCTACCGTCCGCAGGACGAGGAGGTGAAGGCGTACCGCAACTACTTCTTCGGGCCCGCCTTCCGCGACCTGCGCCAACTCCTCACACTGGCGCGACGGTCGTACGCCACCACCGTCCGCGACGCGTTCCGTGCCGTGACGTCACGGCAGTTCGTCGCTCCGACGCGCTCCCGCGCGGTGACCGTGCCGTACGGTGTGGCGCTGTACCTGGGGCTGAGCGTGGGCACGGTGCTCGCGCCGCCGCTGATCGGTCTGCTCCTGCTGCTGCACGCCACCGTCCTGACGCTGCTCTCGGCCGGGGCCCGGCTCATGGCCGGGGCCCTGCGGACGGTCGACCGGGCGTTCCTCGCGATGAGACGGCTTCGCTCCGGAATGCTCTGCCCGCACTGCTTCGAGCGCGTGCCCTACCCGGCGTACGACTGCCCCGGCGCCACCTGCCGCCGTCGGCACATGGACATCCGGCCGGGACGGTACGGCATCTTCCGGCGCCGCTGCGAGTGCGGAGGCCGCATGCCGACGCTGCTGATGCTGATGAGCCGGAACGCGCGGCTCCAGGCCTACTGTGTCCACCCGCACTGCGGCAAGCCGATGAACACCGACGCGGGCCACATGCCCGAGGTGGTGATCCCGCTCATCGGCGGACAGGCGGCGGGCAAGACCCAGCTGATGGCGGCCATGCTGCTGTCCCTGGAGCACGCGGCGGCGCACGGCGGCCCCTCGCTGAGCCTCGCCGACGAGGAGTCGGACGCCCACTACCAGGTGCTCCGCGAGGTCCTTCGCATGCGGGGCCACACCCGTGCCACCCAGCGGGCGCTGCCCCGGGCCCACTCCTTCGTCCTCGGCCGAAGCCGCTCCCAGCGGCTCGTTCACCTCTTCGACACGGCCGGCGAGAGGTTCGTCGATCGCGAGGACACGGACGCGCTGCGGTACGCGCGAGCGGCGCGGACCTTCGTCTTCGTCCTGGACCCGATGGCGGTCAAGGCGTTCTGGACCACGATGGAACCCGCTCCCGGCCCGCTCCTCGACCGCACCCTCGGCTCCACGGTCGACCCGGAGGAGGTCTTCGCCCGCTCGGTCCAGGCGGTGGCCGCGATGGGCGCGCCGCTGGACCGTTCCCGGCTGGCCGTCGCGGTGAGCAAGACGGACCTGCTCAGCGAGCACGGCCTGGCGCCGGCCCGCCCGGAGGACAGCGACGCCACCCGGACCTGGCTCCGCGAGGCCCTCGGCCTGCACACCCTCGTCCGGGCCATGGACCTGCACTTCCGCGAGGTCCGCTTCTTCCGCACGGCGGCCGTGGCCCACGAGGAGGCCGGTGTGGACGCCAGCGTCACCGAGTTCGTCGACTGGTGCCTGCGCGGCTGACCGCGAAGGGCCCGCACCCCCGTGGGGTGCGGGCCCTTGTGGCCGTGTGCGGGCTCTACGAGGCCGTCCAGTCCGCCGGGACCGGCAGGCCCCAGTCCTCGCAGGCGCGGACCATCACGGCGCGGACCTCCGGGCCCGCGTGGGCGTAGGAGAGCGGTCCGTCCCGGCCGATCAGGTAGTCGCCGGTCAGGCCGCCGAGAAACTCCCGTACGACCGGCTCGGGCGAGGCGGCGACCCGCTCCAGGAAGGAGAAGGAGCGCCGCAGCACCTCCGACCGCTCCGGGCCCGGCTCCGCCGCCAGGGCGGGCAGCAGGACATCGTTGAACAGGTCCCAGAGCAGGCCGTACACGTCCGTCCTGACCGTGTCCCCGTCCGCGGGGTCGCCGGTCAGCTCGACGGCCGCGCGGACCTTCTCCGCGACCGGCTCACGCATCTCGGGGAAGACGTCCAGCATCTCCCCGAGAAACGTGCGCGATGCGATCGGTTCCGTCACCACGTGCTCGATTTCCTTACGCGATACAGGCGGCCGGGTTGGCACACGGATCGGCGTTGAGCTCGTCCGCCATCCCCAGGGGGTCGAAGATATCCTCGACGGTCTCCCACAGGCCGTCCTTCACTCCGTGTTCCTTGATGTTCCCGGCCGCCCCGCCCACGCCGGTCAGAACGCCGCCGGCGATGCCGAACGACTTCATGAAGCCGCCCAGTCTGCTCGGGCTGCCCGTGGCCCTCGGCCTCGGTTTGGGAGACCGGTCCTTGGGATTGACGGCGAACTTCTGGCCGGTGATGTCGGACATGGCCTCGGCGCTCAGGGCGGTCTTGCGGCTGGCGAGGAGGCTTCGCTCCTTCTCCGGGTTCGCCTTCACGTTCGCCGTCATCCTGCCGTCGATGTCCTCGAGGTTCATGGCGTTCCAGAGGTCCTTCGCCTCGGCCATGGCGAGCTTGCGCTCGGAGTCCGTGAGGATGCCCTTGCCGGTGTCCATCCGCGCCTTGCGGTCCGCCTCCACGAGTTTGGACAGACGCGTCATCAGGTCGGGGACCTTGGGGACGTGCCACCTGCCGTTGACGGGCTTGCCGTAGTTCAGCTCGTGGATGAACGCCGTCGCGGCCTTTCCGTCACCGGTGATCTTCGACCCCGGCCTGACCTCCCGAAGGTAGATCGAGTTCAGGATCTTCTGGAACTCCGTGTGCTTCACCACCGGAGGCTTGGCGAGCGGCTTCTTCAGGCCAGGGTTGGCGTGCAGACCGATGCCGGTGAGCTGCATGAACATCTTCTTGACCTGCTTGAAGAGGCCGAAGAAGAACAGACCGGTCGGGTCGCTGTTGGTGATGGGGCTGTTGTTGCTGTACGCGTACCCGTTCATCTGCAGCGGGTCGGACAGGTCCACCACGGGGTCGGCGGAGATGAAGCGCCCGGTGGACGCGTCGTACTCACGCGCCCCGATGTGGGTCAGACCGCTCGGGCTGTCGATGCCGACGCCGAGGTACGACCGGCGGTCGACCCAGGCAGGCTTCGGTCCGCGCACCTCGCCGTAGGGCTTGAAGGCCCTGCGGGTGACGGGCTGGTTGGTGGTCTGCTCGACCGCCGTGGTGGCGGTGCCGAGGTGGTCGGAGAGCAGCACGGTGAGCTTGTGGCCGGTGGTCGCGCCGTTCACCGTGGACCGGACGACCGTGGGCGCGCCCTGCTGGGCGTAGCCGCGCGTCGCGCGGGTGATCTTCCCGGCGGCGGTGGTCAGTTCGGCGCCGTCCAGGTTCAGCACGCTCCCGGAGGGGGTGCTCTCCAGGATGCGGTTGCCGTCGGCGTCGTAGACGTACTTCGTCGTGACGCCGCCCTCGGTGAGCGTCGCGAGCTTGTTCTCGCGCGTCCACGTCAGGTCCTGCGTGGTGGTGGCGAGGTCGCGCTTGGTGGTGTTGCCGTAAGCGTCGTTGACGTACGAGCTGCCGCCGCCGGCCGGGGCCGTCGAGACCCAGGACAGGGTGTGGGGCTGGGCGGTGTACGACGGCGAGGTGCCGTTGCCCGTGACGAGCTTGCCGTACCCGTAGGTGAACGTGACGTCCTTGGTGGCGTCCTTGGTGTCGTGCTCGACCAGCGAGGCGCGGTTGCCGAGCAGGTCGAAGCGGAAGGACTGCCAGTAGGAGGTGGCGCTGGTGTCGAGGGTCCCGGTGGCGGGGGCGCCGGAGGCCAGCGAGGCCGTCAGCACGCTGTCGGGGCTCTCGCCGTCGGTCACCTGGTCGGGAGCCTCGGCCACCGGGCCGGTGGAGGGCCAGCCGTCCGTGCGCGGTCCCCAGGTGGCGCCGTTCGCCGCCTTGCAGCCGGTGCCGTCGCCCTGTGGCGTGAGGCTGGACGTCCAGGCCTGGGTGAGTTCGCCCATCGCGTCGTAGGTGAAGCACTGGGTGTCCCGCGTCGTGACCGTGCCGTCCGTCACCTTGCGGGCGAAGCCGGTGATGTTGCCCGCGATGTCGTACGCGTAGGTGCTGTCGGAGATCCGGTGGGAGTTCGCGGTCTCCCGGTCGGCGACCGTGCGCTGGAGGCGCCCGGTGTGCTGGTCGACGAAGTTGGTCGTCCACACGCGGTAGGGCTGCGGCCCGGTGACCGTGCGCAGCGGCTCCCCGTACGGCGAGTAGGTGATGTCCGAGGTGTACCAGGTGTGCCCGGAGGTCGACTCGGCGAGGCCGTCGCTGTTGTAGCGGGTGATGACCTTCTCCGTGGCGAGGCCGCCGGCGGCCGGCAGGGTCACCGAGAGCGGCTTGCCCGTCGGGGTGTAGCTGTAGGCGTAGCCGTACGTGCCCGAGACGCCGGTGGTCATGGCGTTGGCGGGGATCACGACCTGACGGCCGGTGGGCTGGTAGCGCGCGTCGAATCCGGTGACGCGGGTGATGTAGTCGCCGCTCGCGTCGTGACGGATCGAGGAGGACCGCTGGCCGATGCCGCCGGTGACGTCGTCGTAGGTGTACTCCTTGGTGGGCGCCGAGCCCGTCGTGCCCTCGCGGACGGCGACGACGCGGCCCAGCTGGTCGTAGGAGGTGTGGATCGCGCCCCGGAGGTCGGTGACGCTGGTCTGGCGGTCGGCCTTGTCGTAGCCGTAGGAGATGTCCCCGGTGTCGGGGTCCGTGGCGGAGGTGATCCGGCCGCGGGCGTCATGGGTGTAGGTCCAGGCGTTGCCCGCCGGGTCGGTGACCTTGGTGCGGTTGCCGCGGGCGTCGTAGCTGTAGCGGGTGTCGCGCCAGCGGCTGGTGGCGGTGTTCGTGTAGTGCTGGATCAGGGTGATCCGGCCACGGGCGTCGGTCCAGGTGTTGGTGGCCGGCATGGCGCCGCCGGCCGGCCGGCTGTAGGTGTTGGTGTCGCCGTAGGTGGTCGTCGACCAGAACGCGGTGTCGCCGCCGTGGTAGGTCGTCGCCCTGACGGGCCGCTCCAGACCGTCGTAGCGCGTGCGGACCAGGCTCGGGACGAGCGCGTCGGACACCCGCTTGAACTGGGCGGCCTCCGGCTCTCCCTTCGCCACGTACGCGCCGGTCTGCTCGCCGACCAGGCCGTGGTCGTTGTAGCGCGTGTCGACGATGATCCGGCCGGGGCCGTGGGCCTCGCGCTGGGTCTGGACGGCGCGCATCAGGCCGTCGTAGACGGTGACCTGCTTGGCGTAGGTGCCGTCGTCCTTGATGCTCTGCGTGGTCACGGCCGTCGGCCTGGTCACCGTCGCGGAGGTGTCGGCCATCTGGTAGCCGATCATGACGTCCGGCGTCTGCGTGCCGGAGGAGCGGCCCGTCGACCAGCCCTTGACCAGCCGTCCGAAGGCGTCGAACTCGCTCCGGACGACCTTGCCGTTGGGGTCGGTGACGGTGAGCTCGGAGCCGCGGCCGGGGTCGAAGGTGCGGACGGTCGCGTGCCCCTTGGGGTTGATGACCTTGACGCTCGTGACCGCGCCGCCCGTGTCGCCGGGGGTGTACTGGGTCTCGGTCGTGCCGACCTCCGGCTCGGTCACCTTGCGGGTCCGGCCCAGCGGGTCGTACGTCGTCGTGGTGACGACGGAGTGCGAGGTGCCGGCGCCGTCGATCTCGGCGCTGGAGGTGACGAGTCCCTTGGACGGGGGAGCTCCCCATGCCTGGTCGTCGTAGGAGATGCGGACCGAGCTGATCAGCTGCGTCGCCGGGTCGGCGGACGCCTGGGTCGCGCACGAGGTCGCCGTCTTACGGGTCGACGAGGGAGCGCCGATGATGTGCGCCGTGGTGTTGTGGAGCAGCGTCGTCGTGGTGCAGTTGTAGTCGCTGAGCGTCTCGCCCGTGCCGTTCGGCTTGACGACGGCCGTCTGCATCTGGACGGGGATGCCCCAGTCGGGGTCCGCCTCCGTCTCGGTGCGGACCGCCTGCCAGCCGCTGCCGACCGTCTGGATCGCGTCGGAGCGCTGCACGCCGGTGCGGTACGCCTTGAGCGGCGGCAGGCCGCCGTCGCGGGTCCGCGAGGCGGTCTCCTTGGACCAGGGGAACGTCAGGGTGCGCTTGACGATCCGGCCGCCGGATCCGTCGTACGCGATCGTCTCGGCGGGCATGCCCGCGTACTGCGCGGCGTCGTCCGCCACGAGCGTGACGGCGTCCTTGGAGTCCTTGACCACGCCGCCCGCGCCGCGGAAGTACCGCACGACGGAGCGGGACTGGGTCTGCGGGCTGCCCGTGGTGGGGGTGTTCTTGCTGCCCTTGACCGTGGAGACCTGCCGGTAGCCGCGCCATTCGCTGTAGGTGCGCAGGGCGGGCTTGGTGAACTCGTCGTCGCTCTTGGCCCAGGCCGCGTCGGCGTAGTCGTAGCGGTGGGTGATCCGGTCGGAGACACCGGTGATGCGGTCGGTCTCGGTCACCGTGTGCACGACGTACTTGTTGAACCAGGCGAGGGCCGGCTTCTCCACCTCGCCGTCCGGGGACCAGCGCAGCGGGAAGCAGGTGCCGTGGTTGTCCTCGGGTGCGACGGTGGGCTGGACCTTGCAGCCGCCCTTGTACGTGACCTCGATGTCACCGCCGTGCTCGGTGGAGACGGCGCCGATGCGCGGGCGGGTGAAGCCGGGGCGCGCGTCGGTGCTGCTGCGGGGGACGAGGTTGGGGAGCTGCTTGTCCTTCAGGTAGCCGCTCAGCGGGTGCGCGGTTCCGGTGCCGACGATGTACGGCTTGAAGGAGACGCCGGACTTGGAGAGCAGGGTGCCGCTGGTGTCGCCCGGCTTGAAGCCGTAGCGGGTCACGGAGTTCAGCCACAGGCCCGGCGCGGTGTCGTACCAGTCCCGGGGGAACGAGTGGTTGAGCAGGAAGGTGTCCACCTTGGCCAGGCCCGTGGTGCCGGGCCGGTGGGCGTAGGTGGTGATGCCGCCGAGCCGCAGACGGTTCCAGAACGAGGGGAAGCCGGGGCAGAGCTTCGAGCCCGACTTGCAGTTGAGGTTGCCGGGGCTGTCCCACCAGGGGCGGTAGGAGGCGGGGTTCTTGGTGTCGTCGAACTTCTCGGAGGCGCAGACCGTGTCGTCCTGCACGCACCGCTGCCAGAGCAGGAAGTCGATCTTGGCCGCCGGCTCGGCGCCCAGCGCGCCTTCGCGCAGGCCGTACTCGATGGAGTCCGGGAGGCCGCCGCGGTCGTACTTCTCCGGGGTCTTGAACTTCTTGTTGACGGCGTAGTAGTTCGTCGACTTGTGCCAGTTGACGATCATCACGTTGCCGTGGACGTCGACCACCTTGTCCAGGCCCCAGTGCCAGGCCTGCTGCTTGGTGGCGTCGTCGTTGCAGCGGGAGGCCGCGAAGGTCTCGGCGTGGCACGGCTCACCGGGGTGGTTGCCGAAGACGGGGACGGTGAAGACCGACTGGGTGTCGGCGTGACCGTCACCGATCTTGTTCAGGCCGTAGTAGTACCGGGTGCCGTCGGTGGTGGTGACGACCCAGTACTCGCCGTTGTTGTCGCCGTTGGTGCCACCGGTCTTCAGCTCGACGCGGGTGCCGTCGTCGTGCTGCGGGCGGTAGATGTTGCTGGTGCCCTCACGGACCAGTTCGAGCGTCCGGCCCTGGTGGGACATGACGGCGTTGTACGAGACCCAGCACAGGTCGGAGGTCTTGGCCTTCTTCGCCGTGTTGTTCGGCTCGCCGGCCGAGGTCGCCTCGCGGTCGTCCTTGCAGGTGCGGTAGCGGCGCTCGATGTGGCCGGGGTCGTAGTCCCAGCCCTCGCCGATCCAGGAGGCCTGCGGGGAGGAGGTGGCCGTCCTGCCGTCCACCGCCTGGGAGTTGTAGTCGAAGGAGATCTCCGGCGAAGGACCGGCCGGCGCGGACGGCACCGCGACGGGGTACGACCAGGTGAACGCGCCGGAGGAGGTCCCGGCCTCCCACTTGCCGTTGGAGATCAGCGGGGTGGCCCGGAAGGAGCCGCCTTCGCCCATGCCGGAGTCGACGGCGCCGACGACGGCCCGGTCGCCGCTCGCGGCGACCTGCCGCACGCCGGCGGAGCGGACGTAGGAGGCCTGGAAGACGCCGGACGGCGGGGTCACGGCGCGCGGGGCGACGGCCGGGGTGACCGTGCCGTCGGCGGCGGTGTCGACGGTCGCCGTGATGGTCCTGGTCCTGGTGTCGTTGACCGTCTCCAGCTCGTCGTAGGTGCGGCACTCCTCGACGTCCGGGGTCGTGAGGTAGCACTCGGGGAACTGGACGAACGTCAGCCGGGAGGCCCAGTCGGCGCCGTAGAGGTTCTGGTACGCCTTGTAGTCGAGCTGCACGGAGACCGGGACGGAGCCGGTGGCGGGCGCGGTCACGGTGACGACCGCGCCGTCGACGCTGTCGGCCTCGGGCGCGGTGCGGGGGTAGACGCCGACCTCCCACGTGCCGGTGGGCGTCGCGGCGCCGGGCGCCTGGCCGAGCTTCACGGGCAACGTGCCGACCGGCTCGAGCTCGGCCTGGGTGACGGTGGAGCCGGCGGTGGCGCGCGCGGTGGAACCGGTGATGGAACCCGCAGTGGCGCCCGTGGTGAAGGCTGCCTGACGCACGCCGCCTTCGCCGGAGGCGGCGGAGACCTGCTGCGGGGCGGGGTCGCCGAAGGTCACGGCGGCCGTGCCGCCGGCCGGCGGGGTCGCGGTGCCGGCCGGAGCCTCCTCCTGGTCGGCGGGCGGCGCGGCCGCGATCGTGTCGAGGCCCGCGTTCCGGGTCGCCCCGTCGACCTGCTTCTCCTCGGGGAGGTTCTCCAGGACCAGTTCCTCGCGAGGCACTTCGGCCTTGGACGGGTCCGGCGGCAGGGCGGCGGCCTGGGTCGGCAGAAGCGTCAGCAGCAGAGCGGCGCCTACGGCCGGAACCACTGCGGTACGCAGGCGCTTTCGGCGCGCGGACAGGAAGGCAGGCACGGGTGGGGTCCCCCCGGACGACATGAAGCGGCGCCTGGGCGGACCGCAGGTGAGGCCAGTGAACGCGGCAATTCTGTGTGTGAGTTGCGGATAAAGACCAGACGGAAAGTGATCACGTGGTGATGATCACAGCCATACTTCGGTCGAATGGGAACAGCACCGCTCGAACCATTTCAGGGGACCCGCAATCGCCAGTCCGACGAGGTAAGCGGCGTTTCCCGCCGCGCCGGACCAAGCGCAATCAACTGCCTCAATTCCCGGAGATTTTCGTCCGGATATCGGGCGGGAACGTCCCTCTCGTCCGTCGCCCCCCGCTCCTCACGCCCGGTCGCACGGCCGACCGGGCCTGGCGAAAGGCATCCGCCCCCGTGCGGAGATCTTGTGAGCGTCGCGTGACGACTGATCCCCCGTAAGCCATGATCTGCAGGCATCCGTCACGCCGTGGCGCGCTCCGCCGCGCCCGCGTGACCAGCCACAGGAGCCCGGTCGGCCGTCTGCCGTACGCCGGTTCTCGAGGGGGAAGGAACCTCGCTCATGACGAGCAGATGGCGCCGCGTGCCCGGGCGTCGACCGGTCGCGGCCGTGGCGGCCGCCGTCGTGGTGGCCTCGGGCCTCACGTACGTCGGACTCGACAGCGGTCCCGAGGACCGTCGTGCGGACGCGGCCCCGCGCACCAGGACCGGCGCTCCCCTGAGCGAGTCCGACGCCGGCGCGCTGGCCCGGAAGACCGGCAAGGCCGTCGAGGCCACCGCGATGCGCACGGCGTACTCGACCACGTGGGCCAGGCCGGACGGCCTGATGCAGCGGCGGATCCACGCCAGCCCGATCCGCGCGAAGGTCGACGGGGTCTGGAAGGCGATCGACACCGATCTGAAGCGGGTCGACGGCGGCTGGGCGACCGAGGCCACCAACGTCGGCGTCCTCTTCTCGGCCGGTTCGAAGGGCAAGGGCGGGCAGGGCCAGGAGGGCGAGCGCGCCTCGCGGGCCGGTGCGCAGCGCGTCCCGCTGCTGCCGGGCACACCGGCCGGCGCCCCCATGGCGGCCGCCGCCGCGGGCAACGTGCTCGCCACCCTCACCGTGAACGGCCACGACATCGTGCTGACCTGGCCCGACGCCGTGCCCACCCCGATCATCGACGGGCCCCGCGCGCTCTATCCGGAGATCCTGCCCGGCGCCGATCTCGTGCTCACCGCCGACGACGGGGGCTTCGCCCAGCTCCTGGTGGTGAAGAACCGTCAGGCCGCGGCCGACCCGCGCGTCGCACGGCTCGCGTACGGGCTGTCCTCGCCGGACCTCAGCTTCAGGCTGGACCCGACCACGGGCGTCGTCTCCGCCACCGACACCGGAGGCCAGGACATCGCCGAGTCCCCCACGCCGCTGATGTGGGACAGCTCGGGCACGCCCACGTCCACCGACGGCGGGGGCGGCACCAGCGCCTCCCCCACGGCCTCCGAGGTGATCCCCTCCGAGTCGCCGGTCCCGACCGGTGAGCCCGAGGAGACACCGACCGCCTCTGCGGAGCCGACGGACGGCATGAACGACGGCGACCAGGGCGACACCTTCAACGAGGTGCTTCCGGAAGCCACCGACGAGGCCGCGGATCCGTCCGTGATCGGGGAGATCGAGGGGTCCGCGCCGCCCGTCCCCGCCGAGCCGACCCCCGAGCCGACGCAGACCGGCTCGGCGGCGACGCTCACGCTGCCCGGGGTCAACGGCCCCCAGCCCGACTCCAAGGGCACCCTCGTCGGGACGGACCTGGAGGGCTCGGACTGGGTGATGACCCCGGACCAGGACTTCCTCGGCGACCCGTCGACGGTGTACCCGGTCTTCATCGACCCCTCGGTCAAGAAGCACACGAACGACTGGACGACGGCCTACAGCCGGCACCCGAACGCGAGCTTCTACAACGGCAAGAACTTCAACAAGGGCGGCACGCACGAGGCCCGCGTCGGCTACGAGTCCGACACCTGGGGCACCTCGCGGTCGTACTTCAGCATCGACTGGGACCCGGACCTGAAGGGTTCCACGGTGCACAGCGCCAAGCTGCGCGCCCTGGAGACGTACTCGTGGTCGTGCAGCGCGCGCAGCATGACCGTGCATCTGACCGGCTCGATCAGTTCGAAGACGAACTGGAAGAACGCGCCGTCGATGAACAGCGGCAACAAGATCGGCGGCGGTAGCTTCGCGCACGGCTGGAAGTCCTCCTCCTGCCCCGACGAATGGGTCGCGTTCGACGTCAAGTCCTCGGCGAAGAAGGCCGTCGACGGCGGCTGGAAGACGATGACCGTCGGGTTCAAGGCGTCCGACGAGGGGTCCCAGTACTCCTGGAAGAAGTTCCAGGCCAACGGCGGCCAGGACCCGTTCGTCGACCTGTCGTACAACCGCCCGCCGACGACCCCGACCGGTCTGGTCCTCGACCCCAACGAGGTGCGCTGCGACACCACGTCCCCGTACCTCAACGTGGGCGCCTCCTCGATCACCCTCTGGGCGAACAGCACCGACAAGGACGGCAACCTCCAGTCGCTCCACTTCGAGCTCTGGCCGACCGGCGGCTCCACCACCAACCTGCTCGGCAGCAAGGGCAAGGTGTCCGTCGGCAGCCAGACCGGCTCGGCGAAGGTCCACACCGATCCCTTCTCCACCAGCGGGCTGAAGAACGGGACCACGTACTCGTGGCGGGCCAAGGCCGTCGACAAGTTCGGCGCGACCTCGTCGTACTCGCCCAGCAAGACGCCGTGCCGCTTCGTCTTCGACAACTCCAAGCCGTCGTCGCCGACCGCGACCTCGGCGCAGTTCCCGGACGCCGACGCCAAGGACAACGGCTTCGAGAACGACTCCGAGGACTCCAAGTGGAGCACGGTGAAGTTCGGCACGGCCGGCTCCTTCACCTTCAAGGCGGCCCAGACGGACGTGGTGAAGTTCGAGTACGGCTTCAACCAGGCGTCGTACCCGTTCTCGGTGGCCCGGACGAACGGCGCGCCCGTCACGACGGCGACCACCGTGAGCAACGTCAAGCCTCCGCTCGCCGGGCCGAACGTGCTGTACGTACGGGCGGTCGACGACGCGGGACACCCGTCGGAGCCGACGAAGTACCTCTTCTACGTGACCCCCAGGGACCAGGCGGACCAGCCGGGCGACTTCACCGGTGACAAGCTGCCCGACCTGATGGTCGTGGACGGCAACGGCAATCTGCGCCTGTACCCGTCGGAGTCGACCACCGACCTGCTGAAGGGCACCGGCGACCTGGACTACTCCATGTCGGGCTCCTACCGCGGCAACCCGGCCAAGGACCCGAACGGCGACGACGGACTCCCGCAGTACGTCTCGGCGCCGTCCGGCTACTGGAAGAACACCCTGATCACCCACCTCGGCGACGTCTACGGCGGGGACGGTCTCCAGGACCTCGTCGCACGCCGCGAGGGCAAGCTGTGGGTCTACCCGGGCGACGGGTACGGCGGCGTGAACATCGACAAGCGACAGGAGATCCTGCTGCCGTCGAACGCGCCGGCGCCGGACACCATCACCCAGATCGTCTCCGCGGGCGACGCCACGGGCGACGGCAAGACGGACTTCTTCCTGAAGGTCGAGGACGCGCTGTGGGCCCTCGTCGGCTACAACGGCGCGAGCATCGAGACGGCCGTCCGGCTGTCCAGTTCGCCCTGGCTCGAGCGGGACATCGTCACCGTCCAGGACATCACCGGCGACGGTGTGACCGACATGGTCTACCGCACCGACGTGTCGGGCCGCCTGCTGCTCCGCACCGGCAAGAAGGACTCCGACGGCAGCGGCGTGGACATCATGTCCCTGGCCTCCGCGGCCAACTCCGCGACCGGCACGGACGACCAGTACGGCGCCTCGGGCTGGGGGCGCAGCAACATCCGGTTGTTCTACGGCACCCCGGACGCCAACGGCGACTCCATCCCCGACATCTGGACGCTGCGGGTGGACGGAGCGGTCCGCTTCTATCCGGGCAGCCGAGTGGCGCTGGCGGGCAGCGGTGTCGAGATCGTCGGCAACAGCGACGGCGTGGGCTGGAAGAACAAGCTCGCCATCGGATGACGTGACGCGCGCCTTCCACACCGGTGGGGCCCGGCCGACTCGGCCGGGCCCCACCGGGCTTTTCGGTCGTCCGGTCAGCGTGCCAGTCGGGCGAGCGCGGCGAGGACCGGCGCGACGCCGTCCTCCGCGGCCAGCCGGCCGGCCAGCGCGTGGGCGCGCGCCCGATGGGAGCCGTCCTCCGTCGCCCGGCGCAGGGCCGCGGCCAGGGCCCCGGAGGTGAGCCGGCGCAGCGGCAGCACTCCGGGAGCCGTACCGAGGGCGGTGAGCCGGGACGCCCAGAACCCCGCGTCGAACTGGACCGGCACCGGAACGGAAGGCACCCCGGCCCGCAGGACGGCGCCCGTCGTGCCCGCTCCCGCGTGGTGGACGACGGCGGCCGTCCGGGGGAACAGCGGTGCGTGCGGGACCTCGTCGACGGTCAGGATGTCGTCGCCGACGGCGTCGAGACCCGCCCAGCCCCGCTGGACGATCCCCCGCACTCCGGCCGCGCGCAGCGCGGTGACGATCTCGCGGCTCACCCGCTCGGGATCGGGAACGGTGGCGCTGCCGAGACCGACGAAGACCGGCGGGGCTCCGGCGGCGAGGAACTCCTCCACGTCCTGGGGCAACCGCCCGGTCTCGTACGGCCACCAGTACCCGGCCACGTCGAGCCCGGCGGGCCAGTCCCGGGGCCGGGGGACGACGAGTTCGCTGTAGCCGTGCAACACCGGCGCCGCCGGCCGTCCCCGGGACCGGCCCGCCGCCACGAGGCCGTGCCGGCGCCGCAGTGACCGTACGGCGTCGGCGAACAGCAGCTCCACCGTCGCCATGACGGCCCGTCCGCTCACCCGGTTTCCCACGGTGCCCAGGGATCGCGTCCCGAGGACCGGGGCGGGGAACTCCCCGGTCGGATGCAGCGGCTGGAGGTGCAGCCCCAGGGCCGGCACGGACAGGCCCTCGGCGATGGCGTACCCGAGTGGCCCCAACGCCCCGCCGACCAGCAGGACCTCGCCCTCCCGCGCCACCTCCACGAGCGCCGCCGTCATCTCGTCGGCCGCTCCCCTGGCCATGGACGCCAGCCGTACGAGCTTCCCCGCACCGGTCCGCGCGTCATGCAGCCGTCGCCCCCGCGCGGAGCGCAGCTCGGCCCGCGGGTCCACCGGCAGCGGATGAAACCGCACCCCTGACCCGGCCACCAGCGGCTCGAACATCGCGTGCGTGGCCAGCGTCACCTGATGCCCGGCCCGCACGAGACCCGCCCCCAGACCCGTGTACGGCGCGACATCGCCCCGCGACCCCGCCGTCATCACCACGATGCGCACCCGGCCAGTGTGCCCGACAAAACCCCCACACCACAGAAGACCGGCCGGGTACCGTGCCGTTGACAGCCGTCACGTCAGGACGACGCACCCCCGCCCCTCCAGCTCACCGAGGAGCGGCAGGCGGGGATCGACCTCGTTCCACCGCAGATCCAGCGCAGGTGCTCGATCCTGTTCCCACGGAGCGACGCGGATCGCCGACGGTCCGGACGAGAACAGCATCGAGGTCGGTGCGGTCCACCCGTGATTCCTCCGACACGCCCTGGGCCGCTGAGTACTACGAGGACGACGAGTCGCACAGCGCGCCGGGGCAGGCCTCCTGGCGTTCGGCTACCAGGACCCGGCCGCCGGGGCGGGCGCGGGCGTCCGGGTGTGGCGGCCGGACAGGGCCATGCGGTTCCATGTGTGGCGGCGTCCGCGGATCGCGACCGAGTAGGCGTACATCACCTCCGGGTCGCACATCCCGGGGATGTACGAGTCACCGAAGTGGTGGGCGTCGAATCCGGCCTCCTTGGCGTTGAGCGCCAGCTGCGGCACCACGTCCGCGTGCGCGCCCTCCTGGCTGGTGCCGATCGCGCCCATCACGACCGCCCCGGCGCCCTGCACCGCCGCGACCGCCTCGGCCGCCAGCTCCCGGGTCACGCCCGGCAGCGTGCCCGGCAGCGGCATCACCACCCCGTCGGCCCCCGCCTCGACGAGCGCGGTCAGCCGCCCGGTGGTCACCCGCTCGGGGTACCCGGCATGGTGCATCTTCCCCGACCAGACCGCCGCGTCGTCCCCCAGCCCGGCGCGCAGCTCCTCGGTCACCCGCGCCATGGCCTCGTACGAGCCGCCCGTACCCGGGTTCGCGGTGACGCACAGCAGCGCCGCGCCCATGCCGACCAGCCGCTTGGCGTACTCGGGCTTCGCCCGGCGGATCTCCGGCACGTCGCCCGGCTCCAGGTTCACCCCGATCGGTCGGCCGATCACCTGCGCCAGCTCGGTGAAGGAGGCGAACTCACCCAGTCCTGGCAGCCGCAGCCGCTCGCCGTCCCAGGCGCGCTCGATCAGGTTCAGTACGACGATGTCGGCGCCGAAGGCGGCGACCAGCTCGGCGTTGTGCACGCCACGGCCGTCGGGGTACGGGGAGAGCGCGGCCCGCTCGGCGAAGACCTCGGCGACCATGGTCCGCCCCTCGGCGGCCGCCACGGCCCGGGTCAGCGCCCGCCCTCGCAGGGCGGCGAGCTGGTCGCGGTCGAGGTCGAGAATGCGAGGTTCAGTCATGGTTCGACCCTAGCTGGCACGGAATGACGCAAAGCCTGCCATTCGGAAGGAGTGACAGGGCCTTCGGTCCCGATCCGAGGGAGCCCGAGAACGATCAGGGAGTCGGGACGACAGGATGTGCACCTGCCGCGCATCTAGGCGGCGAGAACCTTGTGTCCTTGCCCGGATGCGTACCGTGAACGCCGGGAGCCCTGGCCGCGATGTGGTGCTACAACTGGGGTTGTGAGCCCGTCTCGTCTCTCGTGCCCGGCGTACCTGTGCGGTCGAACCTAGGCAGAAGATTCGGAAGCGTCGCCGGACAGGTCTTCGTCCTTCAGGTGGCGATCGTGGTGCTGCTCGCCGCCGGGGCCCTGCTGGCTCTGGTGCTGCAGTCGCGGTACGACATCGACCGTGAAGCGCGCAGCCGGTCGGTTTCGGTGGCTCAGACCTTCGCGAACTCCCTGGGCCTGCAGGAAGCGCTGAGGTCGCCGGACCCGTCCGCGATCCTGCAGCCCCTCGCCGAGGAGACACGCAAGGACGCAGACGTGGACTTCATCGTGGTGATGGACACGAACGGCATCCGCTACAGCCATCCCCAGCCCGAGCGCATCGGCGAGCGGTTCGTCGGCACCATCGAGCCCTCACTCGCCGGCCAGGTGCACACCGAAAGTGTGGAGGGGCCGCTCGGCAAGGAGATCCAGGCCATCGTCCCGGTCACCGCGCCCGGGGGTGAGGTGATCGCCCTGGTCTCGGCGGGTCTGACGGTGGAGAGCGTGACCGGCGTCGCCGACCGTCAGCTTCCCGTCATCCTCCTGGCCATCGCCGTCGGTCTGGCTCTGGCCACCGTCGGCACGGCGCTGATCAGCCGAAGACTGCGCCGCCAGACCCACGGGCTCGGCACGCAGGAGATGACCCGCATGTACGAGCACCACGACGCGGTGCTCCACTCCGTCCGGGAAGGGGTGCTGATCACGGACGGCGAAGGACGACTACTCCTGGCGAACGACGAGGCCGGACGGTTGCTCGGCCTCCCGGACGACGCCGAAGGGCGCCCCGTCGACGAGGTCGGCATGGATCGCCGCATGGCGGATCTGCTGCTGTCCGGCCGGGTGGCCACCGACGAGGTGCTGGAGGCCGGGGACAGGCTCCTCGTGGTCAATCAGCGGCCCACGCGCCCGCAGGGCTCGGCGGTCACCATCCGCGACTCCACCGAGATGCAGCTCCTGAGCACCCGGGCGGAGACGGCCCGCAAGCGGCTCAAGCTGCTGTACGACGCCGGCGGTGACATCGGCAGCACCCTCGACGTGGTCCACACCGCGAAGGAACTGGCCGACGCCGCCGTTCCCCAGTTCGCGGACTTCGTGACGGTCGACCTGGCCGACCCGGTACTGAAGGGTGACGAGCCCGGCCCAGGCGCCGACATGCGGCGGACGGCGGTCAGCGGCATTCGCTCCGATCACCCGCTGTATCCGCTCGGTAGCCTGATCGCATTCCTGCCGTCCACGCCGCAGGCCCGCGGATACGGCACGGGCACAGCCGAACTCGTGCCCGATCTCCATGATGCGCCGGGATGGCACGCGCAGGACGTGCCGCGGACATCGGCGATCGTCGGCTACGGGATCCACTCGCTCATCGCCGCTCCGCTGAAGGCCAGGGGCGTCGTGCTCGGGGTGGTCAACTTCTGGCGGTCGCAGAAGCCGGAACCGTTCGACGAGGACGACCTGTCCCTGGCCGAGGAGCTTGTCGGCCGCGCCGCGGTCACCATGGACAACGCCCGCCGCTACACCCGCGAACACAATCTCGCCGTGACGCTCCAGCGCAGCCTGCTGCCGCAGGATCTGCCCGAGCAGAGCGCGGTGGACGTCGCGCACTACTATCAGCCCGCCCAGTCCGGAGTAGGCGGTGACTGGTTCGACGTGATCCCGCTGCCGGGCAGTCGCGTCGGGCTGGTCGTCGGAGACGTCGTCGGGCACGGCCTGCACGCCGCGGCCACCATGGGGCGGCTGCGCACGGCCGTGCACAACTTCTCCTCCTTGGATCTGCCGCCCGACGAACTCCTCGCCCGGCTCGACAACCTCGTCCAGCGCATGGACCAGGAAGGCGACAGCGCGCCCTCGGACAGCGGTGTCCTGGGCGCGACCTGCCTGTACGCCGTCTACGACCCGGTCTCCCAGCACTGCACCATGGCGCGGGCGGGGCACATGCCACCGCTCGTGGTCGCCCCGGACGGCACGACAACAATCTCGGAACTGCCGGCCGGCCCTCCGCTGGGGTTGGGAGGCATGCCGTTCGAGACCATGGAACTGCACCTGGCGGAAGGCAGTCAGCTCGTCCTGTACACCGACGGCTTGGTCGAGGAGCGGAGCCGGGACATTTCCGTGGGTGTGGAGATGCTGCGCACGGCGCTGAGCCACCCCGACCGAGACCCGCAAGCCACCCGCCGCGCCGTACTCGACGCCCTGCTCCCCGGCCGGCCGGCCGACGACATCGCGCTGCTCATCGCCCGGACACGCACTCTGGGCCCCGGCCGGGTCGCAGAGTGGGACGTACCGTTCGACCCGAGCGAGGTCGGCGCCATACGCGGCCTCGCGGCCGAGAAACTCGAGGAGTGGGGCCTGCAGGAACTCGCCTTCACGACAGAACTGATCCTCAGTGAGCTCATCACCAACGCCATACGGTACGCCGCCGAGCCGGTTCGGGTTCGTCTGTTGCACGATCGCACTCTGACCTGCGAGGTGTGGGACGGCAGCAGTACCGCCCCGCATCTGCGGTACGCCGCCACCACGGACGAGGGAGGCCGCGGACTGTTCCTCGTCGCCCAGCTCAGCGAGCACTGGGGCACCCGGTACACACCGGAAGGCAAGGTCATCTGGACCGAACAGGTCCTGCCCGCCGCTGATGGTGCACTCTCCTAGACCGCAGACCGGCCACCAGGTGTCGCGACAGTCCGTCCTCGCTGGCCCCAAAACGATCGAGGGGCCGCTTCAGATCCTCTGAAGCGGCCCCTCGACCTGCGACTTCGAAAAGTCGGGACGACAGGATTTGAACCTGCGACCCCTTGACCCCCAGTCAAGTGCGCTACCAAGCTGCGCCACGTCCCGGTGCCCGTGCCGCCGAGGTGATCCCCGGTGGCCGCGTGCAAGAGAACATTACCTCACTCCGCGTGGCCGCGGGACGCACCCCCGGGACGTGGCGGGGGCATTCGCGCAGGCCGGGTGGGTCGGGGGGAGAATGGGCCGGTGGACAGGACGCCGAGGGACCGGGACGACGAGGGGCGGGCGCGCAGCGGGCGGCCCCGGGACGGGCTGGGGCGGCCGCTGCCGTACGGGGCCGAGGGGGTGCCGCGGCAGCCCGAGGGGGTCGTGCGGACCCCGGCCGAGACCGTGCGGGAGGCGCAGGCGCTGCTGGACGCGGGCATGCCGTTCCACGCGCACGAGGTCTTCGAGGACGCCTGGAAGAGCGGCCCCGCCGCGGAACGGGACCTGTGGCAGGGGCTCGCCCAGCTGGCGGTGGGGCTCACGCACGCAGCCCGGGGCAACGCGCAGGGTGGTGCGCGCCTGCTGCTGCGCGGGGCCGCGCGGATCTCCGGGCAGGACGATCCGTACGGGATCGACGTCGGCGGACTCGTCCGCTGGGCTCGGGCGTTGGCCGAGCGCGCCGACGAGGTGACGGACGCCGCCGCCGAGGCTCCTCGCCTGCTGCTCCCCTGACGGCGGGTCACCACTCCAGGGGGAGTTCCAGGGGCGAGCGGTGGATCAGGGTCGGCCGCATCACGACCTCCTCGTCCTCGGCGAGCCGCAGACCGGGGAAGCGGCGGGTGAACAGCTCCAGGGTGATGCGGAGTTGGGCGCGGGCGAGTTGCGACCCGGGGCAGCCGTGGGCGCCATGGCCGAAGCCGACGTGGCGGGTGGGGCCGGCGGGCCGCGTGATGTCGAAGGTGTCGGCGTCCGGGTGGCGCGCCTCGTCGCGATTGGCGGAGCCGTAGGCGACGAAGACCGTCGCGCCTGCGGGGAGTTCGGTGCCGGCGAGGGCGACGGGCCTGGTCGTCGTGCGGCGGAATCCCTGGACGGCGGTGTCGTAGCGGATCGCCTCCTCCACCGCGCCGGGTATGAGGTCGGGTCGCGAGCGGAGCAGCTCCCACTGGTCGCGGTGGCGGAGGAGATGGAGCAGGGTCGTGCCGATCAGCGCGGTGGTGGTGAGGTGGCCCGCGATGAGGAGGTTCTGCAGGTTGGCGACCAGTTCCGCGCGCTGGTCCACGGTGAGTTCGGGGCTCCCGTCCGTCGCCACGGACGCGACCATCAGCGAGCAGAGGTCGTCGCGCGGGTCGGCGTGCCGGGCGCGGGCGTAGCGGTCGAGGAGGTGCTGGAGCGCGACCACGTCCTCGGCGGCGGCGAGTTGCTCGTCCTCCGGCAGCGGGCGGAAGAGGAGTTGCTCGGCGCGGTGGCCGCCGTGGACGGCGGTGGGCACGTCCTCGGGCGCGAAGCCGATGAGCCGGCCGACGACGGCCCCGGGCAGCCGGCCGGCGTAGGACGCCATGAGTTCGGTGCGGCCGTCGGCGGCGAAGCCGTCGACGAGGGCGGTCGCGACCTCGGCGGCGTACGGAGTGAGGGCCGCGACCCGCGCGGCGGAGAGGCCCCGGTTGATCGGGGCGCGGTGGCGGCGGTGGGCGGCGCCGTCGGTGGAGACGACGGTGGGCCGCGCGGCGAAGCCACGGGCGAGGACCCCGAAGGCGGCCGGTGAGGGCAGGACGTCGGGCCGCAAGGACCGGGCCGAGGAGAAGTCCTCCGGCCGCAGCAGGACCTCGCGGACGTCGGCGTCCCGGGCGACCAGCCAGGCGTCGAGTTCGGGTACGAAGGTCAGTCCTTCGGCCTGTCGCGCTCGGGCGTAGAGGGGGTACGGGTCGCGCTGCAGCGCATCGAGCAGTTCGTGGGGTGCGGACGTCGTCGGGTCCACGCGGCGCCTCCTGTGGGGGGAAGGTGCGGAGCTCGGGCGGGCCGTCGGTGGAGCGGGTGGGTGGTGGATGTGCGGCCGGTCGCCCGTCCCCCATGGTGACCGGCGGCGGGTGCGCGTGGCTACGGTCAGTTGGCGGTCAGCGCGCGCTCCAGGACGGAGGTATGGCTGACGGAAGGGTCCTTGGCGGCGGTGAGGAGCGTGACGGGGCCCCGCGCGGCGAGGCCGCGCAGTCGGTCGAGGGCCTCGGCGGCGGCCGGTTCGGCCAACTCGTCCTCGTACCGTCGGCAGAACTCCTCGTACGCGTCCTCGCCCTCGCCCTGCGCGGCGTGGTACCAGCGGCGCAGTTCCGTGGAGGGGGTGAGCGCCTTGGGCCACTCGTCGACGCGGGCGTCGGTCTTGGCCAGTCCGCGTGGCCACAGCCGGTCGACGAGGACCCGGACACCGTCCTCGGGGGACGGGGGTTCGTAGATCCGTCGGACGCGTACGTCGGGCGCGGAGGAAGGCATGGGTCCAGGGTGCCCGACGGGCGGGGCGCTCACCTCTCGGCGGCGCGGCCCGTCGGCATGAGCGCGGGGAGCAGGACGGAGTCCACGAAGACCCGCATGGTCGAGGCGTCGGCGAACCGCTCCTCGAAGAGCCGCTCGATGCGGAGCATGCCGAGGAAGCAGGGCGCGACGAAGCCGACGGCCGGGTTGTCGGCGTCGATCTCGCCGCGCTCGACGGCCCGGCGGAGGATCTCGTCGAGCGCCGCGATCTCGGGGCTGATGACGGTCTCGCGGAGGGCGGCGCGCAGGTCGGGGTACTGGACGTAGGCCTGGCTGACGGCCTCCATCAGCTCGGCGTCCCGGTCGCGGCGGGTGGCGGCGGCGTGCGCGGCCTCGCGGAGGTCGCCGGCCAGGGTGCCGGTGTCGATGCCCGCGAAGAACGTGCAGCGCTGCTTGGCGAGGGCGGCGGTGACGAGCTTGGGCTTGGTCCCCCACTGGCGGTAGAGCGTCGCCTTGCCGCACTTGGTGCGGGCCGCGACGCCCTCCATGGTCACCGCGTCGTAGCCGCCCTCGCGGAGCAGGCAGAGCACGGCCTCGTACAGCTCGGTCTCCCGCTCGGGGGTGATCTTGCTACGGCGGGCGGCGGCGGTCGCGGCCTGCGTGGACATGGCTTCCTCCCGGACAGCTCTCTGCACATACGAGAGTAGGGGGTGCACAATCGAGACGCAAACGTATCGAGACGCTTGCGTCTCGATGAATTCGGATCTAGGCTTCCTCCGTTTGCTGCCGAATTGACGGATTGACGCACGATGCGAAGGGGCCGCGCCATGGCTGCCGGGATACGCGGGACCCGGGGGACACCTCCCGCCGAACCGGAGGCGGAGGCGGAGGCCGAACCGGGGCCGGTGTCCCCACCGGAGGCGGAACCGGAGCCGGCGCCTCCCGGGCCCGCCGCTCCCCCGCGGCCGCCCCTGCTGCGCGAGCTGCTGCTCGTCACCGCGCTCTTCCTCGTCTACAAGTTCGGCCGGCTCTTCGCCAACGGCCACGAGCTGCGCGCCTTCCACAACGCCGACCTGATCTGGGACGCCGAGCGGACGTTCCACCTCCCCGGCGAGGGCGCGATCCAGGCACTCCTCCTGCACGGCGACGGCGACGCGCTCGTCCGCGCGGCCAACACGTACTACGCGGCGGTGCACTTCCCGGCCACGATCGCCTTCCTCGCCTGGCTCTACTGGCGTCGGCCGGCCCACTACCTCTGGTCCCGCCGCGTCCTCGCGCTCCTCACCGCCGCCGCGCTCGCGCTGCATCTGCTGATACCGCTCGCACCGCCCCGGATGCTGGCGGCGACCGGGCTCGTCGACACGGCACGCGTGTACGGACCGTCGGTCTACGGCGCGACGCCCGAGACCGACTCGATGGCGAACCAGTTCGCCGCGATGCCCTCGCTCCACTTCGGCTGGGCGCTGATGGTGGCGATCGGCCTGATCGTGGCGGGTCGCGGGCGGCTGCGGTGGCTCTGGCTGCTGCATCCGGCGCTGACCCTGCTGGTCGTCGTCGGCACCGCCAACCACTACTGGTTCGACGCGCTCGCGGCGGCAGCCCTGCTCGGCCTCGCGCTCGCGCTCGTCCGGCCGCCGGGCGAGGCTCCCACCGACCCCGCCGCCCCTGCCACCGCCCCCGGCTCCGCCCCACCGCACGCCACGGCTCCCCGCCCGGCGGAGGCGCTGCGATGAACGGCCCCGACGGCACGGTCGTCGCCGTTCTGCTCTCCCTGGTCTCCACGGCCGGGTACGCCTTCGCCGCGGTCGCCCAGTCCCGGCTCGCCTCGTCCTCGACCGGCGGCCGGGGCGCGCTCCGCGCGCTGCTCGCACGCGGCCAGTGGTGGTGGGCCGTCGGCCTCAACGCGGCGGGCGCGCTCGCCCATGTGGCCGCGCTGCACTACGGCCCGCTGACGCTCGTTCAGCCGCTGGGCGCGCTCACGCTCGTGGCGGCGCTGCCCCTGGGCGCGTACTGCGCGCGGCGCCGGGTCACCCGGGCGGAGTGGCGCGGCGCGCTCCTGACCCTGGCCGGGCTCGTCGCCCTCGTCTCGGTCACGGGACCGGCGGCCCCCGGCGACGCCCTCACCCTCCGCGAGGCCCTGTTCGTCGCGGGCGCGACGGCCCTCCTGATCGCCGCCCTGGCGTCGGGGAGCCGGTACGGGGCGCTGCGAGGCGGGCGGCGGCGCGGACAGGGGCTCGGCCACGCCGCTGCCTCCGGGGTCGCCTCCGGGGTGGGTTCCGCGCTGACCCAGACGCTCACGGCCGCGCTCGCGCGGGAGTTGCCGGGCGGGGCGCCGGCCTGGTGGCAGACCGCCCTCGTCGCCGTCCTGATCTCCGCGTTCGCCGTCGGCGGGCTGCTGCTCTCGCAAGCCTCCTACCGGGGCGGTCTCGCCGCACCGCTGGCCGTCGTGAACCTCTCCAATCCGGCCGCCGCCGCCGTCATCGGCGTGGCGCTGCTCGGTGAGACCTTCCGCGCGGGCGCCTGGGGCTGGCTGGTCGCGGGCGTCGCCTCACTCGCGGCGGCGCGGGGTGTGGTGCTGCTGACGGCGGGCGCGGGGACGGCACCCGAAACCCCGGCGCCCTCCCCTGTCGTGGCGACCTCGGGGCCGCCCCTGCCCACCCCTCGCACCGACGACTCGGCACCGGCGGCGGCACAGGCACCAACCCCCGCCGCCGTCGGCTGACGGCCACCCCCTCCACGCTGGATAGCTGGACTATCCTCAAAGTGGAGGATAGAACTCCCCGTAGCCGTGTCGAGACGATGGGAACGGTGGAAGCCTTTGCGCCTCTCCGAGTTGAGCGACCGCGGCGGCGTGTCGGTGGCCACCGTGAAGTACTACCTGCGCGAGAGACTCCTGCCGCCCGGCACCCCGGTCACCGCTCGGCAGTCGGAGTACGGCGAGGAGCACCTGCGCCGACTCCGCCTGGTCCGGGCCCTCCTCACGGTCGGCGGGATGACGATCCAGCAGGCCCGGGACGTCCTGGCGGTGGCGGACGACCCGGCCTTCGGCCGCCACGAACGCATCGGCGTCGCCCAGTACATGCTGGGCCCCCAGATCACCACGCCCGAGACAGCCGACCCGGAGCGCGCGGCGTGGGACGAGGTCTTCGCCGAGATGCGCGGGCTGCTCACCGAGATGGGCTGGCAGGTCTACGACGAGGCCCCCGCGCTCGCCGCGCTCACCCGGGCGGTCCTGACGCTCCGCGAGCTGGGCTACGGCGGCACCACCGAGCACATCCGGCGGTACGCCGAGGTGATGCACCCGATCGCCGCCGAGGAGTACGCGGTGATGGAGGACTACCCGGTCCTGGAGGAGGCGATCGAGGCGGCGGTCGCGTACACGGTGCTGTACGAGCCGATCATGCTGGCCCTGCGCCGCCTGGCCCACGAGGACGTCTCGGCCCATCTGTACCGGATCCCGCCGGCCCACCACCCGGAACCCGAACCACCCGCTCCGCCGCCTCACCCCGAACCGCGCCCCGAACCCCGCCCCGAGTCCGGCCCCGCGCCCGGCCCCGCATCCGGCCCCTCGTCCGACCCCGATCCCGAGCCGCCCATTTCGTCATCTTGACCAAAAGAAGCCGCACCCCCTATCGTCAACATGACGACAAGGGGGAATCATCGATGGCCGACATCACCCGCCGCGCCGGCTGGCGCCACCTGCGGTCCGCTCCGACCGCGCACATCCGCCACCACCGGCGCGGACGCCTCGTCCACGACGGCACGGGGCTCAGCTTCTGGTACCGCTCACTCTCCGCCGCACTCTCCGAAGTACCGGTCAACGACCGCGAGCTGGCGATGGCCTTCCACGCCCGTACCGCCGACTTCCAGGACGTGAGCGTGCAGTCCACCGTCACGTACCGCGTCGGCGACCCGGAGGCGGCGGCCACCCGGCTCGACTTCTCCATCGACCCCGACACGGGCGCCTGGCGCGGCGCGCCCCTCGAACAGATCGCCACCCTGCTGACCGAGACGGCCCAGCAGCACGCGCTCGACGTCCTCGCCCGCACTCCGCTGGCCGCGGCGCTCGTCGACGGGGTGGCGGCGGTGCGGGACCGGATCGCGGACGGGCTCGCGGCCGAGCCGCGGCTGCCCGCCACCGGGATCGAGGTCGTGGCGGTCCGGGTGGTGGCGATCCGTCCGGAGCCGGAGGTCGAGCGGGCGCTGCGTACCCCCGCGCGCGAGCAGATCCAGCAGGAGGCCGACCGCGCGACCTACGAGCGCCGCGCCGTGGCCGTCGAGCGCGAGCGCACCATCGCCGAGAACGAACTCGCCAGCAAGATCGAACTGGCCCGGCAGGAGGAGCGGCTCGTCGACCAGCGCGGCACCAACGCGCGGCGCGAGGCGGAGGAGAGCGCCGCCGCCGACTCGGTACGCGCCGAGGCGGAGGCCGCACGGAAGGTCCGGCTCGCCCGGGCCGAGGCCGAGGCGGCGCGCGAGGTCGGCGAGGCGCAGGCGGCCGCCCAGGCGGCCTGGCTCCGGGTGCACGCGGAGGTCGACGCGGGCACGCTGCACGCCCTCGCGGCGACCCGGGCGGCGGAGAACCTGCCGCGGATCGAGAGCGTCACGGTCTCGCCCGACGTCCTGACCGCACTGCTCGGCAGGCTGGGCGGCGGTGCGGGCGGCAGCGGGACGGGAGGGGCCTCGTCGTGAGCCTGGCGCCGCGCGCGGTGCTCGTGCACCGCACCACGGAGTACGAGGAGTTGCTCGCGCGGCACGGGACGCACGGCCAGGCCGCGTTCTTCCTGTCGAGCCGGGGCCGGAGCATCGAGGACGTACGGCGCCGGCACGAGCGGAACCTGCGGGGGCTCGCGGACGTGGCGGCGGCCGTGCCGCTGTCGTGGCGGCACGCGCGCGTGGAACGGGCGGATCTCGACCGGTTCCTCTTCGGCCCCGAGGACGTCGTCGTGGTCGTCGGGCAGGACGGCCTGGTGGCCAACGCCGCCAAGTACCTGTCCGGCCAGCCGGTCGTCGGCGTCGACACCGACCCGGGCCGGAATCCGGGGGTACTGGTCCGGCACCGGGCGGCCGACGCGGGGGCGCTGCTGAGGGCGGCGGTCACACCGGCGGCCGGGGCTGACGAGCTCACGATGGTGGAGGCGGTGACGGACGACGCGCAGCGGCTCCTGGCCCTGAACGAGATCTACCTCGGTCCGCCCAGCCACCAGACCGCGCGCTACACCCTCGCGGTCGAGGGAGTGGAGACGCCGCCCGAACCGCAGGCGTCCTCGGGCGTGCTGGTCGGTACCGGAACGGGGGCGACGGGCTGGCTGCGCTCCCTGTGGCACGAGCGCTCCAGCGACCTGACGCTCCCCGGCCCGACGGCCCGCCGCCTCGCCTGGTTCGTCCGCGAGGCCTGGCCCTCCCCGACGACGGGCACGACGCGGGTCGAAGGGGCGCTGACCCCCGGCACATCGCTCCGTCTCACGGTGGAGTCGGATCGCATGGTCGCCTTCGGCGACGGCATGGAATCGGACACCTTGGACCTGACGTGGGGCCAGACGATCCGGGTGGGCGTTGCCGCGACGACCTTGCGGCTCGTGGGCTGAGCCCGGCACGGGCCGCGGCCGGAAACCGTCGTCGCGGCCACCGGGCGGACCGGCGGGTCGCTATGCTCGGGGCGCTTTGCCCGGTTCTGACACCCTCTCCGCCACTCCCCCGGCCCACGACCCGGGGTCTGCGGCCCCTGGCCCCGCGCCCCCGAAGGAACCTCATGACGCTCCCCGCCACCGGCTCCCTCCAGGTCTCCCGCGCGACGCTCCAGGACTGGGCGGTCGTCCGCCGGTGGTGCGTCGACGAGGGGTGGAACCCGGGTGTGTCGGACGCGGACGCGTTCTTCGCCCAGGACCCCGAGGGGTTCTTCCTCGGGCGGGTCGACGGTGAGCCCGTCTCGGCGATCTCGGTGGTCAACTACAGCGACCGGTACGCCTTCCTCGGCTTCTATCTCGTCCGCCCCGACCTGCGCGGACTCGGCCACGGTCTGGCGACCTGGCGCGCGGGGCTCGCCCACGCCGGGGACCGGTCCGTCGGGCTCGACGGGGTGCCGGACCAGCAGGACAACTACCGCCGCTCCGGGTTCTCCGCCGTCCACCGCACGGCACGGTACGTGGGCGAGCCCAGCACCCCGGACTCCCCCGGCGCGCCCGACCCGCACATCGTCCCGGCCCGCGACGTCGCCCCCGAGGCCCTCGCCGCGTACGACAGCGCGTGCCACCACGCCGACCGGCCCCGCTTCCTCACGGCCTGGCTGGCCACTCCCGGCCACCGGGCCCTGGCGCGGGTCGTCGACGGGCGCCTGACGGGGTACGGCGTGGTACGCCCGGCGGAGGACGAGGCGCGGATCGGTCCGCTGTTCGCCGACACGCCCGCCGACGCGGCGGCGCTCCTCGACGCCCTCGCGGCCGAGGCGCGGGCGTTCGGCTCGGACCGGATCGCGGTCGACATGCCCGAGGCCAATCCGGCGGCGGCCCGGCTCGCGCTCGACCGGGGCCTGGAGCCGTCGTTCGAGACGGCGCGGATGTACACCGGTCCGGTCCGGCCGATCCCGCGCGAGCGGGTCTTCGGCATCACGACCCTCGAACTCGGCTGACCTTCCCCTCCCGTCTCCCCCCTCCTCCCGCCTCCTCCCCTCCCCTCCCCTCCCCTCCCGTCTCCACCCCCCTCCTCCCACGGTGCCGGCCCCGGGTCCTCCTCCCAGGGCCCGCCCCGGGGCACCCAGCTCGTCACCCGGGCGCGCGCGTTGGCCGCGCGCGCCCCTCCCTCGTGCGTGCCGCGCGCCCTTCCCCGGCCGTGTCCTCCGCACTCCCGCCCACCCCCTCGGGGTTCGGGTCGGGCCCTCCCTCGACCCCCTCGGGGGGCGACAAGGGTTTTCCCCGTATCGGGTTCATCTCGTCGTTCCCTACTGTCTGCCGCACCGGCATCCCGACCCTCCGGCCCACCCGACTGTCAGGTCCATGTGGAGCGGTAGGTAGGGTCCGCCGGTGGCGGCCTTGACCCGGGCCGTCGTGTCGCCGGTGGCGGCGCACGGGCTCCCCAGCCCAGGGACCGACGGATCGCGACCCCACTTCGCCCCGTGGCTCCCGCGCCGCCGCCACTGCTCCGCACCTACGTCGTGCTTGAAAGGGAACACCTTGAACAGTTCCAGGCGGAGAGTCATATCCGTCGTGGTCGCGAGTGCCGCGATCGTCGGCGCCGCTGCCACCTCCTCCGGGGCGTTCGCCGCCGCCCCGGCCGCTGTGACCCCGAAGCCGGCTCCGGCCGCGCAGGCGATGACCGCCCTGCCGAGCGCCCCGGTCGAGAAGGTCATCGTCACCTACAAGGCGAAGACCGCCGAGGCCGGCTCCAACGAGGCGGTCAAGACCGACGCCCGGGACAAGGCCGCGAAGACCGGCGAGAGCCTCGCCTTCGAGCGCCGCCTCGCCGGCGGTGCCGCCCTTGTCGACCTGGGTGGCAGCGCCACCAAGCAGGACGTCACCGAGGTCATGGACGCGTTCCGCGCCGACCCGCAGGTCGCCTCGGTCGAGCCCGACATCCGCGCGTACGCGATGGCGGTCACTCCGAACGACACCGACTACGCCAAGCAGTGGGACCTCTTCGAGGCCACCGGCGGCATGAACGTTCCCACCGCCTGGGACAAGACGACCGGCTCCGGCGTGACCGTCGCCGTCATCGACACCGGCTACGCGGCCCACACGGACCTCGCGACCAACGTCGTCAACGGTTACGACTTCATCTCCGACTCCGCGGACGCCCGCGACGGCAACGGCCGTGACGCGAACGCCAAGGACGAGGGCGACTGGAACGCCACCGACAACGAGTGCGGGGTCGGCTCCAAGGCCTCCAACTCCTCGTGGCACGGCACCCACGTGGCCGGCACCATCGGCGCCGTCACCAACAACACCAAGGGCATCGCGGGCATCGCGTACAACGCGAAGATCCAGCCCGTGCGCGTGCTCGGCAAGTGCGGCGGTTCCTCCGCCGACATCGCCGACGCGATCACTTGGGCGTCCGGCGGCTCCGTGCCGGGCGTCGCCGCCAACGCGACCCCGGCCAAGGTCATCAACCTGAGCCTGGGCGGCGCCAGTTCCACCTGCCCGAGCGTCTACCAGAACGCGATCAACGGCGCCGTCTCGCGCGGTACCACCGTCGTCGTCGCCGCGGGCAACAGCAACGCCAACACCTCCGGCTTCACCCCCGCGAACTGCTCGAACGTCATCACCGTGGCGTCGACCAGCCGTGAGGGCAACCGTTCGTTCTACTCGAACTACGGCTCCATCGTGGACGTGGCCGCGCCCGGCGGCGAGACCCGCCGCGGTACGGACACCCCGGGTACGGTCACCACGCCGCAGAACGGCATCTACTCCACGCTGAACTCCGGCACGACGACCCAGTCCGCCGAGAACTACGCGCCCTACCAGGGCACCTCGATGGCCGCGCCGCACATCGCCGGCCTGGCCGCGCTGCTGAAGTCGGCGAAGACGACCCTCACCCCCGCCGAGATCGAGTCCGCGATCAAGGCCAACGCCCGCCCGCTGCCCGGCACCTGCACCGGCGGCTGCGGAACCGGTATCGCCGACGCCGCGAAGACCGTGGACGCCGTCACCACCACCACGCCGCCCACGGGCACCGTCTTCACGAACGCGACCGACGTCACGATCGCCGACAACACCACCGTGTCGTCCACGATCAACGTCACCGGCCGCACCGGCAACGCCCCCGCCGCCCTCAAGGTCGGCGTGGACATCAAGCACACCTGGCGCGGGGACCTGGTCATCGACCTGATCGCCCCCGACGGCACGGTGCGCAACCTGAAGGCCTCCTCCGGCTCGGACAGCGCCGACGACGTGGTCACCACGTACACGGTCGACGCGTCCAGCGAGGTCGCCAACGGCGCCTGGAAGCTCCAGGTCCGCGACGTGGCCTCGGGTGACACCGGCTACATCAACTCGTGGAGCCTGACCTTCTGAGCCCCACCTGAACCACCCCCCACAACAGCATTATTGCTGGTCAGCGACGCGCTCGTGGTCTACACCACGGGCGCGTCCTGGCGTGGGGGCCGCGACCCGCTGTCCGTATGCCGGACAAAGGGCCTGGACTGCGCCAGCACGCTCCGTATCCTCATGCCCCACGGGGCTCACGGGCCGGGCCCCGAGTGCCGGAGGGGGGTGGACAGGTGAGGGAAGCGCCGCACCCTGCGCCGCGTCCCGCGGGCGTGGGCGGACCTCCTGCGCCGGTGGGCCGGCAGGAACTCCTCTCCCGGCTCGAACGCGTCCTCAACTCCCGGGGCCGGGCATTCCTCACCGGCACCACGGGCGTCGGCAAGACGGAGGTCGCGCTCGCCGAGGCGGCCAGGACGGAGGCCCGGGGCGAAACGGTCCTGTGGCTGGCGACCCTGCCGGCCGACCGCGAGATACCCGGCGCCGCGGCGGCCGCCCTCGTCGCCTCGGCGGCGGCGACCGTGACCTGGCCTGGGCTCCCCGACCCCACGGCGCAGGGCGAGCCGAAGGCCTCGGCGGGTGAGGCCGCGGTGCCCGCGCAGCGGACCGACCTGGCGTCCGGCGTCTTCGACGGGCTGCCCGGGCCGCAGCGGACCGCCGTCGCGATGCTCTGCCGGGAGGCGCCGCTGCAGGACGGCGGCTGGGACCCGATCGCGCTGCGCCTCGGCCTCGCGCAGATCCTGCGGGCCCTCACCGCGCGCGGCCCCGCGCTGCTCGTCGTCGACGGCGTGCAGCACATCGACACCGACAGCGCCGACCTGCTGCGTTTCGCCCTGCACCTGGCCCCGCCCGCGCTGCGGGTCATCGCGGTCGAGACCCCGGAGGCGTACGGCTCCGAGGACGGCCACGACACCCGGCTCTGGGTGCCGTCGGAGGCCGACATCCTGCTCGTGCCGCCACTGCACGCCGACGAGATCGCCGAGCTGCTCATCCACCACCGGCTGCCGTCCCGGATGGCCGGCCGCATCCACAAGGCGAGCGGCGGCAACCCACGCCTCGCGCTCGCCGTGGGCCGCTCGCTGGCCGACGCGCGCACCCCCGTCCACCATGCCGAGGCGCTGACCCTGTCCGGCCGGGCCCGGGACCTGGCGCGCCAGCTGCTCGGCGCCGCGCCGCCCGCCGTACGGGAGACGCTGCTGCTCGCCGCCCTCGCGCTGCGCCCCACGGCGGCGCTGATCCGCCGGGCCGGACGCCCCAACGCGGAGGCGGACCTCGCCGCCGCCGAGCGGGCCGACCTGGTCTCACTGGCCGAGGACGGCACGGTCGCCTTCACCGCCGGCTTGCTCCCCTCCACCCTGGTGCACGACGCCTGCTGGGCGGAGCGCAGCGCCGGGCACGCGGCGCTCGCCGGGGTCGTGGACGACTCGGTCGAGGCGGTACGCCACCGGGCGCTCGCCACCGACATCCCCGACGAGGCGCTGGCGGCCGAGGTCGCCGCCGCGGCCGATCTGGCGCGGCGGCGGGGCAACAGCGCGCTCGCCGCCGAACTGGCCCTGCTCGCCGCCGAGTCGACGCCGGTGCTGCACGCGGCGCAGCGGATCAGCCGGCTCGTGGACGCGGCCGAGGAGGCCGCCAGGGCCGCGCGGGCGGACCTCGCGATGCGGGCCGCGAGCGATCTGCTGGCCCGCGACGCGTCCCGGTCCGACCGGGTACGGGCCCGGCTCGCCGTCCTGGACACGGCGGGGCAGGGTCTCACCGGCCTGGACGAGATGTACGTGCACGCGATGGAGGACTCGGAGGGCGACACCGCGCTGCGGGCCGGGGTGCTGCTCCGACTGGCCGTCAAGTACGTGCTCGCGGACGGCGATCCGCTGCGCTCGCGGGCCGCCGCGGTCGAATCGGCGGCGCTGGCCGCCTCGGTGGGCGATCCCCGGACGGCGGCGCAGGCCCTGACGGTGCAGGCACGGATGGACCGCGCGCTCGGGGCCTCCGACGCGGAGTCGGTCCTGGCGCAGGCGCGGGGCCTGGAGATGGCCGAGCGTCCGCTGGGAATCCGTAACGCGGCACAGATCCTGACGATCCGCCACGCGCTCTTCGACGACCGGCTCGTCGATGCCCGTGACCAGCTGAACGCGCTGCTGCCGCTGGTGCAGCGGCGCGGTTCGGTGGAGGACACGATCGAGCTGTTCTCCACGCTCGCCGCGATCGAGTCCCGGATCGGGGCCTGTCCGGCGGCGCTCGTGCACGCGGGCCAGTCGCTCGCGCTGACCCTGGAGGCGGGCCTGTCCCCCGGGCCCGCGTGGTACACGCTCGCGCTGGCGGAGACTGCCGGCGGCAGCTTCGCCCGGGCCGCGAGCTACGCCAGGCGCAGCGTGCAGGCCTCGGAGGAGGAGGGCGACCGGGTCTTCCTCTCCCGCAGCCTCTACGCCCTGGGGCGGGTCCAGCTGGTCGACGGGGATGTCGCCTCCGCCCTGGAGACCCTGCGCCGGGTGCAGGCGAACGAGCGGGCGCAGTCGACCGTCGATCCGTCGATGCTGCGGTGGCACGAGGAGCTGGCGGAGGCCCTGCTCGCCAACGACGCGGCGCAGGAGGCGGTGGATCTGCTGGCCGGGGTGCGGCCGGTTGCGGAGGAGCTGGGCCGGACGACCGTGCTCCTGGGCTTCGACCGGGCGCAGGCCCTGTACCTCGCCGGGTGCGGGCGGACGGACGAGGCGGCGGAACTGCTCACCGCGACCGCCGAGCGGTTCGCTGCGGCGGGGCTGCCGCTGGAGCAAGGGCGAGCGCTGTTCTCGCTTGCGCGGGTGGAGCGCAGGCGCAGGCGCCGCTCGGCGGCGCAGAGCGCGCTGCAGGCCGCGGCCACCGCTTTCGAGCGCGCGGGGGCGGCTCCCTGGCTCGCCCTGACGCGGGAGACCCCGGCCGGGGACGACTCGCAGCCGGCGCTCTCGTCGCTGACCGACGCCGAACTGCGCCTCGCGCATCTGGTGGGGCAGGGCGCCAGCAACCAGGAGGCGGCGGCCAAGCTGTATCTGAGCGTGAAGACGGTCGAGGCCCGCCTCACCCGGATCTACCAGAAGCTGGACGTCCGCTCCCGGGCCCAGCTGGCCACGGCGCTGCGCGGCTGAGCGGCGCCACGACCGGCGGGGTCGTTCCGCGCGCCGTGGCCGGACCGTTCGCGCCGTTCAGGCCGTTCAGACCCTAAGGCCCTTCAGGCCCTTCAGACCGTGAAGGGCCGCTGGCGCAGGAAGGTGGGTGGCGGGGCTCCCGTCGTGTAGAGGTTGGGGCTCTGGGTGGCCGGCAGCCGGCTCTGGATGGCGCGGTGGAAGGAGCGGTAGCCGCCGCGGAAGGCGCCGGAGTCCCAGACTTCCAGAAGCGCGCCGGTGAAGGCGCCGTTGGCGTCGCCGTCGAGGGAGAACTGGTTGTCCTGGCAGCCGGAGATCAGGAGCGCCGTCGCCTGGGACGTCTCCCCGTTCGGGGAGTCCTTCGCCAGGGAGCGCTGCAGGTCCTCGAAGAAGCCCTGGTCGCGCGCGTAGATCTCCTGCTGGCGGAAGGGCGGCATCAGGCGGACGCCGGTCTCCGGCGTGGCGGCCCCGGGCATCTCGATGGCCGTGCCGCTGTGGCAGCAGTCGAGCAGGGCGACGATCCGTACGCCGTCGGCGAAGGCCCGGAACTCCCGGTTCACCTCGTCGTCGAGGAACTGCCGGTCGTAGAGCACGAGCGTCTCGTCGAGGGAGTCGGCCTCGTCGTCGTCCCCCGTGGTGTCCGGCACCTGACCGCCGTGGCCCGAGTAGGTGAAGAGCAGGATGTCGCCGGGGCCCAGACTCCCCGCGGCCTCGCGGAGCGCGCCGGTGACCTGGTCGACGGTGCCGTCGGGGGTCAGCAGGACGGTGTCGGAGAAGCCCGCGGCGCCGGCCAGGGCGGCCATGTCACGGGCGTCGTTCTCGCAGGCGTTGAGGGCGCCGTCCCAGCCCTCGTAACGGGCCGGGTCGACCTTGTTCAGTCCGACGTGGACGGAGATTCCGGCGGGCATGGGGTGCCTCCTTGAACAGGGTGAGGAGGGAAGCACCGGGCGGCTGATCGAGTGGCCTCTGCGCCCGGTGCCGAGCGCGACCCTTCGGGCGCGGTACTTACATCGTATGAAACCGACCGATCCCTCGCCTTCCACACCGCATCCGCGCGGGGGCGCACCGCGCCAGGACTCGCTCGCCGACCGCACCGGCTACGACGAGGACTTCCTCGGGCCGACCGTGCCGCTGGCGCTGCCCGTGCGCACCTCCGTGGAGACCGTGATCCTGCCGTACACCCATTTCACCGTGGTCTTCCGGCCCGACCGGCGGCTCGCCGCCTCGACCGCCGTCTGCATCGACGGCGGTCAACTCGCCGAGGACGTACCCCGGGACGACGTCTGGCTGTTCGATCCCCGGCTGCCGAAGGAGCAGCAGACCGGCAACGACGTCTACAAGAACAACAGCCTCGACCGGGGCCATCTGGTCCGTCGGCTCGATCCGGTGTGGGGCCCCGCGGCGGTCGCGGGACGGGCCAACACCGACAGCTTCCACTACACGAACGCGGCGCCGCAGTCGGACGTGTTCAACCAGGGCAAACAGCTCTGGCAGGGGCTGGAGAACCATCTGCTGGACCACGCGGCGGAGTTCGACCGGCGGCTCACGGTGTTCACGGGGCCGGTACTGCACGACTCCGACCCGCCCTACCGGGGCATCCAGGTGCCGTTGCGCTTCTGGAAGGTGGCCGCCTTCATGCAGGACGGGGCGCTCGCCTCGACCGCGTACGTCCTGGACCAGAGTCCGGATCTGAGCCGGGACGCGGAGCGGGCGCTCGCCGGGGCGAAGGCGGGCGCGCCGCCGCCGCTGGGCCCGTTCCGGACCTTCCAGGTGCCGGTCTCGGACATCGCCGAACTCACGGAGCTGGACTTCGGGCCGCTGCCCGACGTCGATCTGATGCCGCCGTTCCGGTCGCCCGAGGAACGCTGGCGGCGCCTGGAGTCGCTCGACGACATCATGCTGCACAGCTGACGGGGGCGGGCCGTCCGGCTTCCGTGCGTCGGCTTCGGCACGCGGGCTCCGCCGGTTCGGCCCGTGGCCCGTTTGCCACGGTTCCCGCCCGGTGAAACCATGACAGAGAGGACAGTCGGGACCGCCGGGCAGGTGCGGTATGCCGCTCACCGATACGGAGTGGGGACTCGTCACCAGTTGGGTGCGTGAGTACCTCCTGGACACCCCCGACCCGGCCGGCCGGCTGCGGGGCGTCGGGCTTTCGCCGGAATTCGTCGGGACACTCGTGCTCACCCCGGACCACGACGCGAACGCGCGTCTGGTGGTCGGGGCGGCACGCAGGGACATCGCCCACCAGCGTGCGCTGCTCGACGCGCTGACCGGGCTCGACACGCTCACGGCGGCCGGGAACGCCGAGGCGCGGAGCCTGCTGCGACGGCTGCGGGAGGACGAGGAGCTGCTGCGTTCGGCGCGCGACCCGTTCGGCACGCTGGTGCTCGCGAACGGGACCGAGGTGTTCATCGACCGGGCCGAGCTCCGCGAGAAACTCCGCGGGTTCGTCGCCGATCCGGAGCAGACCGTGCTGGTCGTCGACGGTGAGCCGGACAGCGGACGCTCGTACTCGTACCGGCTCATCCGGCATCTCGGGCAACACTGCGGCTTCCGTCCCGTACGGATCACGCTCTCGCGGACGACGACGGCGGCGCGGCTCGTGGAGCGGCTCTCCGAGTTCGTGGCGGGCCCCGGAGTGGACCGAGCGCCGTTGAACCCCACACAGTTGAACGATCCACTGCCCTCCGTCGACGACGCCGTGCACCGGATCGTGAGCTGGGCGACGGCCGCCGAGGAGCGCTTCTGGCTGGTGCTCGACGAGTGCGACAAGCTCGACCCGACCTCGGACGCCTGGGACTGCATCGGCAAGCTCGCCCTCGCGGTCTACGAGCACACTCCGGTACGGCAGGACTCCGTACCCCGGCTCGTCCTCCTCGGCTACTCCCCGGCCATGCGCCAACTCCCGTACGACATCCGCAAGAACGAGTGCCGGGACACGGCACGCATCGCCACCGAGGACGATCTGCGCGCGTTCTTCCGGGAGTTCTTCGGACAGGAGCAGCCCCCGCCCGACCCCGAGACCCTGACGCGCCTGGTGGACGTGGCGGTCACCGAGGTGCTGCGGACGGTCGCGTCGGCCGGTGGTGACGCGCCGGGCGACGACGCGACCGGGGCGGGCTCGGCGGCCGGGGCCGGCTCGGACGTGGTCGGCTCGGCCGGGGCCGGCTCGCTCGTGAGCGGCTCCGCCGGGGTCGGCTCGGCCGCTCTCGGCTCGGAAGGGGCCACCGACAGCTACATGCGCCGGGTCTGCACGGCGGTGGAGGAGACGGTACGGCTCTCCCGCGCCCTCGCCCCCGGCGACGACGCCCCCGAGCGGCTGCGGGAGGCGATGCGCAGCGCGGCCGACCGGCCGCCGCCGACCGCCACGCTGCCCGAGCTGCGCAGGGCCTACCGCGAGGCGGCCTGCCTCCTGGACGAGTTCGACCCCGCCCTGCTGCGCCTGCCCGGCGAGAGCGTGCCCACCCGGCGCGCCGTCCTCGCCCTCGTCGACGACTGCACCGCGCTGGCCTCGCACCCCACGCAGACCTGGGTCCTGAAGCCGGAGGTGCGCGAGGCGACGCTGAGTTCCTTCGCGACACCCGAGGCCGCCCGGCGCGCCCTGGAGGCGGCCATCGGCGCGGCGTCCGGCGCCCCGCCGGCCGCCGAGGGCACCGCGCACGCGCCCGGCGAGGGCGGATGCGGCGACGGCACGGCCCACGGAGAACCGTGCGACGGAGCCCGGCACCCTGGGCTCGGCACCGAGCGCGCCGCGCTCGCCCTGCTGTCCGGCGTCCCCGCCGACCTCGACGCGCTCGCCGGAATCGACGGGCTCGACGGACTGGGCGTCGAGGGACTCTGCGACACCCTCCGGGCGGTCCTGTGGGTACGCCGCATCCCCGGCGTCACCGGGCTTCCGGACATCGACGACCTGCAACACCGCCTGGAGCGGGCGCGGTTGCTCGAACCCCTCGAACGGCTGATCGACGGGCCCGTGCACGGGCGGCAGCGCGAACTCGACGCCCTGCGTGCGTACATCGCGCTGCCCTCCGAACCGGCCGAGCCGCCCGTCCTCATCCACGGCATCGGCGGCATCGGCAAGAGCACCCTGCTCGCCACGTTCCTCGTCGAGAGCCTCCGCGACTCCCCCACCGGATTCCCCTTCGCCTTCATCGACTTCGAACGCCCGACGCTCTCCATCCACGAACCGGCCACGGTGCTCGCCGAGGCCGCCCGCCAGCTCGGCATCCAGTACCCCGCCCACCGCTCCGCGTTCGACGCCCTCGCCGACGAGTGCGAGGAGACCGCGGCCTCCCAGCGGGGCGAGCGGAACCAGCTCGACGAGCTGTACCAGCTGTCCGCCACCCGGGCGACCCTCGGCCGCGACTACTCGGCCGGCTTCCACTCCCGGGCCAGCGCCCGCGAACAGGAACTCGCTCGGCATGTCGGCGAGTTGGTCGCCGAGGCTGTCGCCACGCCCCCGGGCGAGGACGACCCCCCGCTCGTGGTCGCCTACGACTCGTTCGAGGAGGCCCAGTACCGCGGCTCCCCGGTCCTCGGCCGGATGTGGGCCATCTGGTCGGCGCTGCGCGCCGCGTACCCCAGGCTGCGGTACCTGGTCGCCGGGCGCGCCCCCATCGAGCACCCGGCGAAGGTCCTCACGCCCCGCACCATGGAGCTGGGCGAGCTGGACCAGCAGGCCTCCCTGGACCTGCTGATGTCCTGCGGGGTCGACGACGAGGACGTCGCCCGGGACCTCGTCGACCGGATCGGCGGACATCCGCTCAGCCTCAAACTCGCCGCGCGCACCACCGTCCTGCTGGGCGCGGGCTCCGAGTCGCTCGGCGACCTGCTGCGCAGCCTGCCCTCGCGCCGCCGGTACTTCCACCACCAGGTGGATCAGATGCTCATCCAGGGCACGCTCTACGAGCGCATCCTCAACCACATCGCGGACGAGGCCATCCGGGCCCTCGTGCAGGCGGGTCTCGCGCTGCGGGTGATCACCCCGGAGCTGGTCCGTGACGTCCTCGCCGAACCGGCGGGCCTGGCCGTCGACTCGGCGCACGACGCCCGTACGCTCTTCGGCCGGCTGGTCTCGCGGCTCGACCTGATGGAGCCTGCGGGACCGCAGGCCGTGCGGCACCGGGCGGATCTGCGCTCGATCATGCTGCGGCTGTCCGACAGCGCGCGGACGGACCTCATGCGGGCCGTGGACCATCTGGCGGTGGAGTACCACGCCGCCCGCGAGGGCCCGGCCGCGCGCGCCGAGGAGATCTACCACCGACTGCGGCTCGGCCAGAACCCCCGTGCGGTGGAACGCCGTTGGGAGCCGGGCGTGGCCCCGTACCTGACCGGCGCGGACCGCGACATGCCGCCGCGCTCGGCCGCGTTCCTGCTGGGCAAGCTCGGCGGCCACGTACCCGACCGGATCATGGCCGAGGCCGACCAGGAGGACTGGGAGCGCATCGCGTCGCGCGAGGTGGAGGACCTGCTCACCCAGGGGTACGTGGAGGCGGCGGCGGAGCGGCTGGCCGAGCGCCGCCCCTGGACGCCGTGCAGCAGGCTGCACGGGCAGCTGGTGGAGACCCTGGCCCGGTCCGGGCGGGTCACGGAGGCCCGGGCGACCGCCGAGCAGGCCGTGGACCTGGCGGCCGAGGCCGGGTGTGCGAAGACCCGCCTCGAACTGCTCCAGCTGTCCGCGCGGCTGGCCCAGGACGAGGGCGACCTCGTCGAGGCCGACCACGACCTGCAGGAGGCGGAGGACGTCGCCGCGGGGCTCGGCCTCGCGCACGAGTCGATGGGGGTCCTGGTGGCCCGCTCGCGGCTCGCGGCGCTCTCCGACGAGGGTTCCGCCGAGATGGACGTACGCCTCGCCCGCACGCTGCGCGGCATGCCGGACGAGGAGCTGGCCCGGCAGCCCGCCCTCGCGCGGGCGGCGGCGGCCACGGCCTCCCGGGTGGATCCCGCCCTCCTGGAGCACACGCTGCGTCTCGTGGGCCTGCCGGCCGACGACGAGGCGGTGGTGGCCGCCCTCACCCGGTGGATCGACGCGGCGATGACCGACGAACCGCAGCTGCGTGAACCCCTGATCCGGATCCTGGAGTCGGCGGCGGGCACCGCGGACGCGACACCCCCCGCACCGGCCGTTCCCGCCGCGACGAGGACGTCGACGGGCAGCCACGCGGTCCCCCGCACGGCCCGGATGACGCGGGAGGAGGTCGAGCGGGCGCTGCGCCAGGCGCGCGGACGCGGGACGCTGGACAGCGTCGCATGGCGGGTGCTCACGCTCCGCGACGCCAAGGGCGACCTGGTCGAGGGGGTCGCAGCGGCCATGGACGCGGGCGCCCCCGACCGGGGTCAGGGCGCGGAGCCCGCCGGCGGCGGGGACGGCCGGGGCGTGTGGTCCAGGCCCCCGCCCGACGCGTCCGAGGGCGCGGTCCGCGGCGTGCCGTATCTCTCCGCCGAGGACCTGGTCCGCGTCCGCAACGCGGCCCTCGACGCGGGGCTCGGCGAGGACGGCGTGCGGCGGCTGCTGTTCACGGGGACGAGCGCGCACTTCCGGGCCAGCCTGCCCGCGATGGACACCCCGCTGCGGCAGATGCACTCCGACCTGGATGTGATGAACCAGGTGGAGCGGTTGATCGACGGAACGGTGCCGCTGGAGATCTGGCTGCACAACGCGATCGCCCAGACCGTCGACGCGGCGCCGCTCACGGTGCTCCAGCGGGCGCTCGACGACGTGGCGCGGGACGCCGCCGGGGAGCCTGACCTGCCCGCCGGGCCGCTGCCGGCCGAGACCAAGGAGGAGGTCATCTTCCGGGACGACACCGTGCCGTTCGAGTTCCTGCAGGGCGGCGTCCTCGCCGGCTCGGCGGTGGCGCGCCTGAAGGTCCCGCCGTTCGAGTCGGGCCGGCCGCTCCAGCCCGCCTATCCGCACGCGGGCACCGGCTGGCTCATCGCCCCCGAACTCCTCATCACCAACCACCACGTCGTGAACGCCCGTACCCGCTCGCCGGGGGTGCTGCTCCGGGTCGCCGACGACGACCTCCAGCTCCAGGTGCGCAACTCCCGCTCGCGGTTCGACTACGGCGCCGACGAGGCGGAGACCCTGGAGGCCACGGCGGCCGCGCTCGTCGCCTGGGACGAGGGGCTCGACTTCGCGCTGATGCGGCTCTCGCCCGGGCTGCCGCCGCGCCCGGTGCTGCGCGTGGCGACCGCCCCGCTGCTCCTGACCGGCTCCGAACCGGTGGCGGTGAACATCATCCAGCACCCCGGCGGGCAGCCCAAGCGGGTGGCCCTGCGCAACAACCTGGTCTTCGAGGCGGACGAGCGCGACCTGCGGTACTTCACCGACACCCGCAGCGGCTCGTCCGGTTCGCCGGTCTTCACGGACGACTGGACGGTGGTGGCGCTCCATCGCGGCACCCGCAGGGTCGAGGAGGTCCACTACCAGGGCAGGACGACGGCGTTCGTGAACGTCGGCACGCAGCTGAGCCGGATCCTGTCCCATCTGAAGGAGAAAGCACCGGAGTTGTACGAGGAGATCGGCGCCGCGCAGTCGTTGCCGGGCCCCGAGACCCACATGTGGGCGGCGTGAGCCCGGCGCGCGGCGGGGCGAAGGCGCCGGCCGCGAGGACGAACGGAGAGGCGGAGGTGGCGGAAGATGGAGACGCGGGTGGCGTACGGATCACCGGTCGCGACGGACCCCGAGCGGGTCTTCGACGACCTGGCGGGCGTGGCGGCGCGGGTGCGCCGGCACCTGGAGGCGGAGATATCCGAATCGGCGGCCGAGCTGCCGCCGGACGAGGCGCCGGCCGGCCAGATCGCCCGGTTCGCCCAGGAGGAGCGGGCCCGGGTCCTGGAGGCGGGGGCCGCCGGCCTGGAGAAGCTGGCCGCGCACCGGGCGGACGAGATCGACGAGGACGAGTACTTCGGCGTGGAGGCGATCGTCCTCCTGGAGGGCCGGCCGGCGATCCTGGTGCAGGGCCAGAACTTCGCCGCTCAGGACGGTGACTGGTCGGTCCTGGAGGCCGGGCGGGCCGCGATCCGCGAGTCGATCGCCCGCGTGGGCCGGGTCGAGGTGACCGGCCACCCGAGCCTGGACTGGGTGGGCACGGCCTTCCTGGTGGGACCGCGCACGGTGATGACGAACCGGCACGTGGCGGTGGAGTTCAGCCGCGCCGTGGACGCGGGCTGGTCCTTCCAGCAGGGCATGTCCGCGCGCGTCGACCCGGGCGAGGAGCTGCCGACGGACCCGGCGGCGGCAGCGGGGTTCGGGGCGGGGGCGGGAGCTCCGGCGTACGAGGTGACCGACGTGATCGGCATCCACCCGGACGTCGACATGGCCCTCCTGCGGATCGAGCCGCCAAACGGCAGCCCGCTGCCGACCCCGCTCGCCGTCGCCGCCGACGCGCCCGCGAGCGTGCCCGGACGGCCGGTGTACGTGGTCGGGTACCCGGCCTGGGACGGACGGCGCAACGAACCCGAGTCGATGCGGCGGATCTTCATGGACGTGTACAACGTCAAGCGGCTCCAGCCGGGTACGGCGACCGAGTTCACCGCCGGCGGCCTGGTGATGAAGCACGACTGCTCGACCCTCGGCGGCAACAGCGGCTCCCCTGTCTTCGACCTCACCGACCATCGGGTCCTCGGTCTGCACTTCGGCGGACGCTACCGGCTGGGCAACTTCGCCGTGCCTCTGTGGGAGTTGATCGACGACCCGCTGCTGCAGCGGGCGGAGGTCAACTGGGTGTGAGCGTCGAGCGGGTGCGGGTTCGGCCCGCGCGAGCACCGGATCACGTCGCTGAACTCCCGCGCCGTGTGGGAGAGTCGGGCGCGTACGGAGGGCAGACGGGGGCTTGGGGGACGGCGTGGCGCGGGTCATCGACGGCCGGTTCGAGCTGGTGGCGCGGCTCGGCGGCGGCGGTATGGGGTTGGTGTGGCGGGCCCGAGATCTGATGCTCCGCCGCGACGTGGCGCTGAAGGAGGTACGGCCTCCCGACCCGGCGCTCGCCGAGTACGACCCCGCGGGCGCCCGTGCCCTGCGCGACCGGGTCCTGCGCGAGGCGAGGGCGCTCGCCCGCGTCACCCACCCCCATGTGGTGACGATCCATCACATCGTGGACGGAGGGCCGGAGTCGTACCCCTGGCTCGTGATGGAGCTGGTCACCGGCGGCTCGCTGCAGGACCGGCTGGACCGGGGCAGGCTCACGCCCGGCGAGGCGGCCACGCTCGGGCGGGGGATCCTGACCGGGCTGCGCGCCGCGCACGCGGCCGGGATCCAGCACCGGGACGTCAAGCCCGCGAACGTTCTGCTGCGGCCGGACGGCTCCCCGGTCCTGACGGACTTCGGCATCGCGGCGTTGCACGGGTCGACCGCCCTGACCGCCGCCGGTTCCCTCATCGGCACACCCGACTTCATGGCCCCCGAACGGGTCGGCGGCGAGGAGGGCGGCCCGGCGGCCGACCTGTGGTCGCTGGCCCTGACGCTCTACGTGGCCGTGGAGGGACGGAACCCGCTGCGCCGCTCCGGGACGCTCGCCACCCTCGCGGCGGTCCTCGGCGAGGACGTGCCGCCCCCGCGCGAGGCCGGCCCGCTCACGAGGGCGCTGACAGCCGTCCTCGTACGGGACCCGTCGGCACGCCCGGACGCGGCGGCCCTCGACGGGCTGCTGGCGGAGGCGGAGGACGCGGGGCGCACGGAGGAGTCGGGACGCGCGGAGGGCGCGGGGTGGGCGGAGGACTCGCGGCGGGCGGCGGATGCCGCGGC